>JALQZL010000240.1 GCA_023258355.1 Wenzhouxiangellaceae bacterium
CTTGTAGGGTCGATCGGCAATGATGAAGAACCCCGCAAACAGATTGGCGAGGGTATCTCTAGCGGCAAATCCAACGGCTATGCCCACCACCCCTGCAGAAGCCAACCAAGCCGCAGGATTGATGTCCCACACCAGCAAGAGCGCATAAGCTGACAAGCCAATGATGATCACGGAGAGAATCAGGTCAAACACCGGCAAGGTGCGCTCCTCAACCATCGAGAAACGCTCTCGGATGTGCCCCAAGATCTCTAAACCCACATGAGAAGCAGCCATGGCCACCCGCATCAATTTGATCACCAACACGGTGCTGACCAACTTGATTAGCAATCCCTGGGTCGCAGGGGCTAGGCCAAGCACCTCAATGGCCAAAATGACGGTGAAGTAGAAAAGCAACGTGGTCGCAAGACTGGCCAAGACCTTGGCCAATTCACGGGCCAAGTCACCGCGCGTCCACTGATCAATGCGGCGCGCCCAAAAGAGCACTGAAAACCGCACTGCGATGGCCAGACCAGCGCCGACCACCAAAACACACACAGCCAACAGCAATGGATAAGCCGCCATCACAGACCACCACTGATCCAGTGGCTTTGGTAACCAAGTCGGGGTCTGTGCCATCTAGATCTTCGGCCCTAAGTGGCGATCGCCCCTAGCCTTGGCTAAGGCGATTTGGCGAATTCGCTCTTTGATGCCAGAAATCTTTGCAGGAGAAAATTGTTGCTGACACAGCCCACAACGCCCAGCCTGATCCCACGGGGGCAAATTGCCCTCTTCTAATCCGTCGACTGGATTGCGACAGCCAGCGCAGATGCCCTTGTCCGTCGGCTGTAACGCATGATCGACACTCACGCGATCATCAAAGACAAAGCAATCCCCATCCCACAGGGACTCTGATGCCTCGATGGTTTGCAGATAGTTGAGAATACCTCCTTGTAGTTGATACACCTTCTCAAAACCCTGACGCTTGAGATAGGCGCCTGCTTTTTCACAGCGCACGCCTCCCGTACAAAACATGGCGACAGGGCGCGAAGGATCTAAGTGGTTCACCGACCACTCTTTAAAGTCACTGAACTTGTCGATCATGGGGTCTTGAGCTGCCCTAAATGTACCCACCTCCAGCTCATTGCGATTGCGAGTATCCACCAACTGAATATCTGGCTCTTGGATCAACGCGTGCCACCGTATGGGGTCCACATGCTCGGCTGTGCCTTCGATGTGAGGCAACACATCGGGGTCAAAGGTGATGATCTCAGGCCGAATGCGAACCCTCAAACGCAGAAATGGAATGGAATTCACGGGCTGCCAGTTGGTGGTGAGGTCGCCAATCTGATGCTCCGTGGACAGGTAGTCCAGCCAGTCAAGCAAGGCCTGCTTCTCGCCACCCAAACTAAAATTAATGCCCTCACTGGCCAACACAACGGTGCCGATCAGACCCAAGCGCTTGGC
>JALQZL010000241.1 GCA_023258355.1 Wenzhouxiangellaceae bacterium
CTCATCCAAAATATAAAACACCCATTGGTCTGACTGATTTTTCTTCATCGCCAGTGCTCTAGGGCTCACCAAATCATCGATCGTCCGCGTGTTTTGGTGGATGGCACTCAAATTGGACAGAACCTCATAGACATTGAGCTGAGGCTCAGGGAGCTCACTGATCATCGCCATCACCGAGCCATCATCAGACAACGCCACATCGCGCCAATTGCCAAGTTCGAAAGGGCCTGATTGACTGATACTACCCCCACCCACAAAATACTCAGGTCCGACGACGGTGCCGTCATCTGGGTCTAGCATCATGAAATAAGCCAGTATGCCACTCGGCAGCGACAGGGTCTGGCCTAACACCGCCAAAACACGCCCGTCACCGCTAATCTCAGCCGCTCTAGGAAAGCCATACGCCAGCACCTGATCGCTGTCTCTTGAATAGTTTGGCCCACGAAAGGTACTGATTTCCTCACCCGTCAGGCGCGAGTAAGTTTTCACTGCGCCGCCAGAGAGTGTAAATAACAGGCCATCATTGCGAACAGCCACCGAGCTAAACTCAGTCAAGGCCGGTCTGAGGTCCGGGAAGGCGGGTGGCTCAGCATCAATCACCACCCCCAAAGCGCGGGCGCCACTGGAGACATTGAGTCGCCAAGCCCGAATGGTGTCATCAGTGCTGGTGATTAAGAGATCGTATTCCTCTCTGGCATTGCCTTCAAGCTGACGAGGAGCCACCCACTCGCCCTCCACCGGACCTTGAAATACACCAAAAGGTGTCGTGTCCTCCCAGCTCACAATCCCATCGCCGTCATGGTCTGGCTGAGCTTTCGCTAGCGGCGTGAGGGTTTCTGAGGAGACAGCGCTCTCGTAAGCTGCCACTGTGGCGATGTTTTGAAGTAAGGCCCCACGATTGTCTGCACCGATCACTTCGTCGGTGGGCGCCAAACCACATGCTTCACCCGCACAGCGCAAAGTGGGGCTGGAGAAAACAGGTAGGTCCAAGTACCGATTGAGATCATTGGAACTGAAACTGCGCATTAAAGTCGTAAATAATCCTGGTTTCACCCATGCATATTGAGATTCAGGGGGTGCGGCATCGCGCATAGTAGAGGCTTGATGGTAGGCACCCAGATTGTGCCCAAGTTCGTGGATAAAAACGGTGTCTTGACAGACTGACCAATTGCTAATGCCATCGCTGTTGAAATTGATGCCTGAGTTTGGACCCTCCGGAAACCGAGCAAGCCCACAGACACCACGCTTTTCGATGTCCGCCGTGAGAAAGATCGATAAGATATCCGCGCCGACGCTTCGTCGATAGGCACTGATACTGACTTCAGGTGAGTCATTCGGGTCAGTGATTTCCAGTGCGGTCTCGAGCTCTGCGATCAAGTCAAAAGCTTGTCTTGTCGAGGTGGGGTTTGGCTCGAAAGCAGCC
>JALQZL010000242.1 GCA_023258355.1 Wenzhouxiangellaceae bacterium
CCCACGAATTCAGTGGCGAGTGGGCGCTATGAGTGCGGGATTGGGGGGCGCTTTTGCGCTGGCTTTGGTGGTGTTTCAAGCGCAAGACCCCTTGGCACTCAGCCGCCCTTCCGATATTGGAACAACCGATTTTTCGCCCTCGCTCATCAAGACCGCATCGGGTAACACCATTCCTGCGGAGACTTTGATGATGGATCAATATTGTTCCACCTGCCATGCCGATGTGCATGCGCAATGGTCGCAAAGTGTGCATCGATTCTCTTCGTTTAACAATCCGGTCTATCGATTTTCTGTCAGAAACACACGTCAACAGGCTCTGGAGAAAGATGGACATGTGAATGCCTCACGTTTTTGTGCTGGCTGTCATGACTTGGTCCCTTTGTTGTCAGGGGCGTTTGATGATCCCAACTTTGATGATGTGAATCACCCCACAGCTATGGCAGGCATCACATGCACCTCATGTCATGCGATTACCAGTGTGGACAGTGTCCGCGGAACCTCAGATTTCACCATCGAAGAGCCTGTGCACTACCCATTTGCCTACAGCGATAATGCCTTCTTGCAATGGATCAATGGGCAACTGATCAAGGCAAAACCCGATTTTCATCGGCAGACTTTTCTAAAACCACTGCATGAGACGACTGAGTTTTGTAGCACCTGTCACAAACTCCACTTGCCTGAAGAGCTCAATAACTATCGCTGGCTCAGAGGTCAAAACCATTATGATTCGTTTTTGATCAGTGGTGTCTCTGGTCATGGAGTCACCAGCTTCTATTATCCGCCACAGGCACAAGCCAACTGCAATGGTTGCCACATGCCTCAGCAAGCATCTGCAGATTTTGGTTCACGTGACCGAGATGGTGACGGCATATACACCGTAAGCAACCATTTGTTCCCAGCCGCAAATACCGGGATTGCCCATATTCTCGGTTTTGATCAGGAGGTGATGGATGCTCATCAAGCATTCTTGAAAGATTCGGTGCGTGTTGATTTGATGGCGCTTCGAGAAGGCGGTGAAATTGATGGCCCACTGATTGGCCCCATCCGTCCTCAAGTGCCTATCTTGCGTCCCGGTCAGACCTACTTGTTACAGACCGTGATTCGAAATGTTTCTGTTGGGCATCACTTTACTCAGGGGACCACTGACTCGAATGAAGTGTGGTTGGCTGTTGAAGTGAGACACAATGGTGAGTTGATCGGTCAGAGTGGTGCTTTAGATCCCAATGACCTATCTGTTGATCCTTGGGCACATTTCGTGAATGTCTATTTGCTGGATCGAGATGGGAATCGAATAGAAAGACGCAATCCAGAA
>JALQZL010000243.1 GCA_023258355.1 Wenzhouxiangellaceae bacterium
ACAAGCATCCACAAAGCGATGAAGGAAATAAGATAGCGCATCATAGAGCCTCCTGATTCCATTGGGTCGATGTGAAAATGTTTTCAGGTGTGCCAGCGCTGACTTGTCTTTGCCCCCGAAGGCTAAAGTCCCCAAAAGGACCTGAGCCATTGCCACGGGCAGAGTCACCACTAATGGTCAACCGAAGCGTGATGGTCCCCGAACCGCCGAAGCGAGAGGAGTCGATCGTAGCAATGACTTGGTCATCACTGACTTGAGCGCTGTTTAAGGGACTCTCATTGCCCATCACGTTGAGCTGTCCGGTGATGTTGGCTGGCGTACCCGTCAAAATAAGCTCAGCTTCGATATCGCCCATGGCACCCATGCCCAAGGTCAAAGACCAGGTGCCAACTGGGTTCACGGAAGGCGGTTTGATGGCTTGGAGTTCAAATCGCTGCCCATCGATCCAGATGTCTGAGATTTTCGGTTGTTCAGTGATGAGATCACCTTCAACCACCAATAAGTTGGCCATCATGCCTGGCGCCACGCGCCCAGCCCGATCTGACAAGGAAAGCCATTCAGCGGGAGCGGTGGTAACTGCTGCCAGAGCCACATCGGGATCAAGTCCTCTTTCCACTGCCTTGGCGAGGTGTTTTAGAAAATCAGCGGGCTGCCCCAAGCCGTGGGTGGTGAACATGATAGAGACGCCTGCTTCATGCAGTGCTTTTGGATTATTGGGGGCGTTGTGCCAGTGCCTGAGCGCCTCCAAAGAGACATTGCGGTCATTCTCATCCTTCACATCTGGCGCTGCGGGAAAGTTAAGCGGGATAATGTGCAATTGATCACCTTCCGCCACTGCATCGAGTCGTTGATATTCGCTGCCATGGCCCACAATCGCCAATCGAATTTCATCCGAGGATAGGAATTCTTGAACCCGCAGTGTATCCAATAAGTCCTTGGACTCAAAAACCAGGGGTGTCCCGCCATTTGTGGCGCTGCCCAGCTCATCAAGACCTTCAAACCATTGTGGCCGAGGTTGAGCGGGGTTCAGCGCCCAAGCATTCCGAGCATTGATTTGCCACTTGGCATCGGAAAGTGTTTGACGCACAAGGGCAACCGCGCCCATCAATGAGCTCGGAAATTCTCGACGTCCAGCCCGCCCATCAAAACTCATAAATTGACCGAATGATGGATCAATCACGTTATGAGATAGGCCACCATCGCCAAGGTTGGCAACGATACCAGCACCACGGAGCAATCCATAGTCAGGTGCCATCACAGCGGTAGTAAAACCGGCTCGTCTCATGGCGGCAATTTGATCCGAAGGCCAAT
>JALQZL010000244.1 GCA_023258355.1 Wenzhouxiangellaceae bacterium
CGAAATCGGGCAAGATCAAGACAATCATTGTCGCTGATGGTTCGCCGGTCGATTTCGGTGCTCCGCTCGTTATCATCGAATAAGGCTGCGCCCCATGTTCGATAAAATCCTCATTGCGAACCGTGGCGAGATTGCGTGTCGCATCACAGATACCGCACACCGCCTGGGTCTTCATGTGATTGCAATCTACTCATCTGCCGATCGGCAATCTCGCCATGTCCGAATGGCCGATGAAGCGCACTGGGTGGGCGATGCATCCCCCTCTCAGTCCTATCTCAACATTGAGGCCATCATCGAAGTCGCTCTGCGATCCAAGGCGCAAGCAGTCCACCCGGGCTATGGCTTCTTAGCAGAAAACGCGCAGTTCGCCGCTGCAGTCCAAGATGCAGGACTGGTTTTTATTGGCCCAAGCCCAAGCACCATTGAATCTATGGGCTCTAAAGCAAAAGCCAAAGCGCTGATGGCTGAAGTGGGTGTCCCCATTATCTCTGGCTACCATGGCTCGGATCAGTCCGACGAAACTCTGTGGAATCAGGCCCAGATCATCGGCTTCCCATTGATGATCAAAGCGCGATCAGGTGGTGGCGGGAAAGGCATGAGAGTGGTGTCTTCTGCCGACCAATTCATCACGGCCTTAGCGGGTGCTAGGCGCGAAGCAGAGAATGCATTCAAAGACCAAGCCGTGATTTTAGAGCGCTATGTCGCAACGCCTAGACACATTGAGGCGCAAATCTTAGGCGATGCCTCAGGCCAGGTAATCCATCTCCAAGAACGCGATTGTTCCTCTCAGCGCCGCCATCAAAAAATTATCGAGGAAGCACCGAGCAGTGACCTACCCGAGGCGCTGAGAGCCGCATTGCTCAATGCCGCTGTCACAGCTGGGCGCGCTGTTGGGTATATCGGTGCCGGCACCGTTGAGTTCCTGGTGGACCCCGAAGCCCAACAATTTTATTTTCTAGAGATGAATACTCGGCTTCAGGTAGAACATCCAGTGACTGAGGCCATTACAGGGCTAGACTTGGTGGAGTGGCAAATCCGGATCGCACAAGGGGAATCTCTCCCCCCACAAGCAAACATAGCAACGGCCCATGGACACGCGTTCGAGGCTAGGGTGTATGCAGAAGATCCAGATCAGGGATTTTTGCCATCGACGGGTAGGATCACCGCACTCCACTGGCCTGATGATGTCCGAATAGAGACAGGTGTTGTGGAAGGGGATGTGGTGTCCATGCACTACGACCCGATGATTGCCAAACTGGTCGTGTGGGGGGAAAGTCGCAAGCTTGCACTGGAGCGCTTGCGTC
>JALQZL010000245.1 GCA_023258355.1 Wenzhouxiangellaceae bacterium
GGAGGTGTTCAAACTCAACCAAGCAGTGTTGCTGCATCGATCTAAGGCAGGGCGCAGCTTCCCACAAAACAAAATGGCACCGATATGGGTGGGACCCTTCCTGATTTCGAGTGTTATCAGCGACATTGTGTATCGTTTGGCATTGCCCACCTCCATGCAAGTCAACCCTGTTGTGAACATTGAATTTCTCAGAGCAGCACCTGAAGGAGCACGCCATGTCATTCATCATGGGCCACACGATGAACCTCTGGCACGCCTCACGGAGCGGCCGCTTGTCATCATCGACCACAGCATACTGGTAGATGAGCACGAAATCACTGATCTCTTCGTCACAACCTCTGTCGGCTACTACACCGTGCACGAGACGTGTCAACGAGGCCACTTTCAGGAGATCATTGACTACTTCAGCGACAGCCACAACTATTGGCGACGCCCTCTTCCATATCACCTTGGACGACGTGGCGTATTCACCTTCGCTCGAGGAGACAAGCTCACCGGCATCATCACCGCCTATGATCCCAATGACATCGACAACCAATACCAGCTTGACTTCTCCATGGTCGAAGAATCACTGTGGACACGCACAAGCCGCATCAAGCTGAAAGCCAAACCGCCCAAGCCAGTCGCCGCCAACACCTTCACAGCCTTGAGCTCAACAACATCCATTCCGCGACCACTTCACCTACGTCAACTGCGAGTTCTTGAACTGTTCTCTGGCCCCAACGCATCTTTCTCCACCGCCGTTAGACAGCAGTATCCTGACGCTTTTGTCATCACCATCGACATCATGGAGAAAAACCGCCCTGACATCGTGGCCGACCTCAGCGACTGGCGAGCACTTCTATCAATGTTGCCCGGACCAAAATTCTTCAACATCATCTTCATGAGTCCTCCGTGCACATTCTACAGCCCAGCGCGCACCACAACACCGTCATCTGCAGCTGAGCTACACCAGTCAGACCACCTTGTCACCGCCGGCTTGCATGTCATCAAGGCTCTTAAGCCCGCCGTATGGTTCCTGGAAAACCCACACACCAAGCTGTGGCAGCGCGACATCGTCAGGCACATCGACAGTCTACGACATCTCTGCAGCTACTGCATGTACGGCACCGACTACCGTAAGGCCACCGACATCTGGTCTAACATCCCCTTGAACCTCAAGACTTGTCGTCCCAACGACCGCTGCATCTGTATGGTCAAATATGGACGGCATCTTCGCTCAGCGCAAGCAGGCCCCACACGCGACGGCAGATCCGGCATCACAGCGCGCGAGGCCAACAACATTCCAGAAAAGCTG
>JALQZL010000246.1 GCA_023258355.1 Wenzhouxiangellaceae bacterium
AAAGTACCGCCCAAGGCCTCACCCAACACCCCACGTTCAGGCCGTTGGGTATCTAAGACCAACCCAGTGCCCGTCTCATCCATCAAAGCATCGGCCGATACCGCGACAAATGGACCATTTTTTCGCTTGGAGTGAGCATGTATCCAACGCGCCATTTGATACTTACCGACGCCAGGTTCTCCATAGATCACCACAGGCGTGTCGTGTTCAGAAACTTTCTCTAAGTCTTCTTTGAGCGCCTGCACCGCAGCTGACCGGCCCATGGGTTCCACCAAGCCTTGGTTATCGGTTGAACTGTGAGTGCTCTCACGCGATGCCTGTGCTTGAGCGAGCGCCTTTTGAACCGTGACCAAAAGCTTGGCCATCGACACGGGCTTTTCAATAAAATCAACCGCGCCCACTTGTGTGGCCTCGACGGCTGCCTCAACCGAGCCGTGTCCCGATATCATCACCACGGGCACATTCAAAGAGCCCGCTTCAGCCCACTCTTTCAATAGACTAATGCCATCGTCGCCTGGCATCCAGACATCCAGCAGGATTAAATCGGGGTGAAACTGGCGACGACGCTCACGGGCCTCGGCGGCATCTTGTGCCTCCATCACTTCATAGCCCTCATCACCCAAAATCTCTGCAATCAGGGCACGAATATCGGGCTCATCGTCAACCACCATGATGCGTGTACTGGCCATCGGTCTATTGTCGCATGTTCAGCTGTTGTGAGAAAACAAAGGATACCCCCACTCAGGGAGCTGCGTCATGTTATCCATTAAAGGCTTGTGGGCCACCAGATGCGGACACAAGCTCCACCACCGGCTTGATCACTGAGGTTTGATACCGCAATCTCGCCCCCATGCTCTTCAACAATGCGTCGCACAATTGCTAACCCAAGGCCGGTTCCACCAGGCTTGGTGGTGACATACGGCTCAAAGACCTGACTGAGGATCTGCTCGGGGAAACCAGGGCCGTTGTCGATACACTCCAGACACACACTGCCCCCCAGACGATCGGATGGCGCGGTGGTCATCGCCATTTTAAGCTCACCTTCTCCACAGGCCTCTTGTGCATTGGCCATTAAATTGAGCAACACCTGTCGCACCTTACCTGCATCAGCCAAGATGATGGCTTGCTCTGTCGGTTTAAAGTCAAAGCTAAGTGATTGGTCGGCACTTTGATACAAATCAATGACCTCGCCAATCACTCGATGCAAGTCCACGCGCTCCATCTTCGATGGTTTGGGTTTGGCGTAATCACCAAATGCATCCACCAAC
>JALQZL010000247.1 GCA_023258355.1 Wenzhouxiangellaceae bacterium
GAATAAGACAAGAATTTTCATGGGGCCGACCTAACCGACTAACCCAGTCCGAACGAAGACCCGCAGCTACAAGTGGTCTGCGCATTGGGATTTCGGATGACAAAGCGCGCCCCTTGGAGATTTTCGGTGTAGTCAACCTCAGCACCCTCTAGGTATTGAAAGCTCAGAGGATCGACCACCAATGTCACATCCTCTCGAGTAACCACAACATCGCCCTCATCCAATGCCTCGTCGAAGGTAAACCCATACTGAAACCCCGAACAGCCACCCCCGGTAATGTAGACACGAAGCTTAAGGTTTGGATTGGCTTCCTCCAAGATCAGTTCTCGGACTTTAGACGCCGCAGCAGAGGTAAAAATCAATGGATCGGTGTGACTCATAGTTAGATAGCTTAACCAAGCGCGTGCGTGCAGTCTACTGGGGCCAATTGATCTGGATTCCTCAAACCTGTCCATGACGAATCAAGTCTCTCGCCATATAGAGCGCAGCAATCGTTCGTCCCTCAGTACAGTCTGGGCGTTGCACCAGACTCACCAGATCATCCATGGGCCACAAAATAACCTCGAGTTCCTCAGGCTCATCGCCAGGCAAACGCGACGGAAACAAATCTCTCGCCAAAATAACGTGAGTACTGTGGCTCATGTACCCGGGTGCAAGGCTCAACTGACCAAGCTCAGTGAGCTGATTGGCGCCATAACCGCACTCTTCTTGCAGTTCGCGATTGGCACCCTCCAATAAGCTTTCATTTCTCTCCAGCCGACCTTTGGGCAACCCCAATTCAAATCGATGGAATCCGCAAGCATACTCTCGGATCAACAAGACGTGCTGATCATCTGGCATGGCAACCACAATCACAGCACCCAAGCCACGGCTCAATAGACGCTCGTATTGACGGCGCTCGCCATTGGAGAACTCCAGATCAATCTGTTCCACCTTGAATAAATCGGCGGGACGTCTTTCACGTCTATCGTGAATGATGGGCAATGGTCTTGGGAATGGTTTTGACATCACTCAAAAGGATAACAGGTCTTTGAGCAGAGACTCATGTAAGGTTGGGCAGGCCGCCAAAACCGATGTGGTGCCCAAACCGATAGGTTGGCCTTGCAAATCAGTGATGACCCCACCGGCCTCCTCTACTATCACTGCCAGTGCTGCCACATCTAAAATGTTGACATCACTCTCAATGA
>JALQZL010000248.1 GCA_023258355.1 Wenzhouxiangellaceae bacterium
TCAGATACAACACCGCCCAGTGTTTGGCTCTATCGCGACTAATGACCAAAATCAATGCTGCTTAAAATTAAGGGCTGTATGGATGTGGGCCGTATTGGTTTGAGGTCGGCTCACTGTCAAAGGCCAACAGAATCAACAAAATGATGCTACCCACCATGGGAACAAAACCAAGCAAGATCCACCAACCCGATTTTCCGGTGTCGTGTAAGCGACGAACAATAACCGCCAAGGTGGGGATAAAAACTGCCAACCCAAACAAAACCGCAATGACGCCAACCGCTTCAATTCGGATGCCCAAGACTGGGTGGATTAAGGTCCCGCCTGCATACAAGCTAAAGGCGATGATCACCAAGGTGTTGACCAAATAAAACACCCAAAACTCCTTGCGTGGAGAGCGTCCAGTGAAAACAGCATATTGCCGCCAAGCATTCAAGTAAGCGTCCATGATGGCTCCTTTTTGTATTGAACTCTCGCCACGCCTAAGCTGCGAGCGCATTGTTGGTCATTATGCCATGTATGAATGGTTTGTTTTAACGTGGTCTCGACAACATTCCATTAAACTACTTGGTATTACTTCAAAATCAACACGGCATGGGAAAGGGAACAATCGTGAGCAACGAACAAGAATACAAAAGCTGGATGTGTGTGGTGTGCGGCTGGATTTATCATGAAGAAGAAGGCGCGCCCGACGATGGTATCCCGCCAGGTACGCGTTGGGACGATGTGCCGGATTCTTGGGTCTGCCCCGACTGTGGTGCAGGAAAAGAAGATTTTGAAATGGTGGAACTGTAAAGCGCTAACCAGCGCTGATAACGCCTGTGGCCCAGCGACCGTTGGGCCATAATTTAAACCACCTAGCCTTGGGCCCCGTTGGGTCGGGTGTAAACACATCAAAGCCGCTTTGACTATTTACGGATGTTGCTGGGGCAGATAAATACTGAACCCCTGCTCGAGTCTCGCTAAACACTTGGTGGACGTGGCCAAAACACACGGCTTTGACCCAATTTGAATCCATGGCTTCCATGAGTGCTTGGGGGTTTTTTAGGGGGTATTTG
>JALQZL010000249.1 GCA_023258355.1 Wenzhouxiangellaceae bacterium
TGCCAAGTAACCAATCTCATTCGCTGACCAGTCCGAGGTAAAGTGCTGACCCAATACCAGTGTGTCTGTGGTAACCACCAACTCCGAGCCCTCAGATGGTGAGAGCACACAGCCATCATCACCGATACCGACCACCACCGACGGCTCAGACATCACGCGTGATCTTATTCGTTGAATGAGGTCGAATTCGAAACTCATGTGTGAGCGATTTCGGTAGCCCTCAGGGTCGTGGCCAAGCGATCCATAACCCCATTGATAAAAGTATGCGCATTTTCAGAGCCGAATCGGTGACTGAGCTCAATGGACTCATCAATAATGACTCGATAGGGAATTTCGGGATGGTTCATCAATTCGTTAACGCCCAAACGTAACACGGCGCGCTCCATTTGATCTAGGCTGGCATCAACGCGTTCAAGCGCAGGTGCGATGAGTGCGTCAATCGCTTCTTTGTGGGTCACGACCTCACGAACCAAGGCTTGAAAATAGTCTTGATCCACACCCTCAAAACTCTGCTCCTCCGTAAACTGCGAGATGATCGCTTGGGGTGTATCATCGTTGAGCTGCCACTGATAAATGGCCTGCAAGGCTCTGCGTCGCGCTCTGCGTCGCGGCTCGAACGGGTTCTTAGAATTCATCCTGTGGAATCCAAGACTGTTGCGCTTGGTTTAGAGCAATCATTTCCACAACAGCTTCAGCTACCTCTCGGCCCTTGTCCTTCCGCTGGGGATCTGCCCGCTCAAAAGCCTGCTCAGCATTCTCGGTGGTCAAGACGCCAAAACCCACCGGAACACCAGTCTCAAGAGCCACCTGACCGAGACCACGTGCACATTCTGCACTGATGAAGTCGAAATGAGAGGTCTCTCCTCGGATCACCGCACCCAACGCGATAATGCCCTGATAGCGGTCAGACAGCGCCAATTGATGGCAGGCAAATGGCAGCTCCCAGGCACCTGGAACAT
>JALQZL010000024.1:0-11826 GCA_023258355.1 Wenzhouxiangellaceae bacterium
ACGCCATGCTGGATGCTGATGCTTTTGAAAAAATTGAAAAATTGTTAACTGGCTTCGATGTGAAAGTGATCTTTCTTATGCGTGATCCAGTGGAGCGGATCTGGTCAGCGTTGAGAATGGATAAGCGGAATTTACAGGCCCAAGGCCGCGTCTTTAATGAATTCGAGATGCAAGATGGTTTTTTTAAAAATGTACAACAGCCGTCTGCTTATGAGCGCACAAATTATCCGGAGACCATTCGGCGTCTTGAGCGTGTTTTTCGCTCGGATCAGCTGTGGTTCGGTCTCTATGAGTCGTTATTTCGGTCTGAAACAGTTGACTCATTATCGAAATTTTTAGGTTATGAAATAGAAAATGCCCCTTTGGCGACAAAGGTCAATGCGTCCCCACAGGTGTCGCTTGGACGAGAAGCACGGGAACAAGCGAGGACCTACCTAGCGCCTATTTATGCTTATTGTGCTTCCCGCTTTCCCGAGACTGGTCGTCTATGGGGCGAGGCGGCGTGGCCGCCAGACGCATGATGTGATGCGCTAGGATGGCAACTGAAATATCTCTTCAACCGAACAATTCAGCGTCCTGGCAATCTTAAGTGCTAACACGGTGGAGGGGACATAAATGCCATTTTCAATGGCATTTATGCTCTTACGAGAGACGCTGGCTTCCTCTGACAGGGCTTGCTGTGTCAGCCCTGCATTTTTTCGAAAATGGGCGAGCTGGTTGAGGAGCTTTTTGTGATGCTTGCCCATCCCTTAGTTCTCTTCAAATTTCTCGACGGCATAGCTGATCTCCTCGCTGGTATTTGGATAGAGATAGCCTGCGACCAAGGTACCAAGGCCGATGGCGCCCACGAGCCAACCGATGCCCTCAAACACGGGTCCAAAAGCGACGAAGCCGAGAAGGAAGAGCCCGACTCCAACAAACATGGTAATGACGCCACCTCTTCTGTAATCAATAGGCTGTTTTTTCCGCTCATCGAATACACTTAGAAGTTTTTCGACTTGTGCTGGGTCATCGAGGTGTTTTGCAATCTCTAGAGCCGTTTCGCGCCTGCCTTTTCCTTCAAGGTAAAGCCAAACGAACACCGCGAGGGGGATGATAATGCCCGTCAGTATGCCAAGAATGGGGATAAGCTCTGCCATGTTAGTTCGTCCTTTTCACAAAATGTAACGCAAAGGTATCATCATGAAGATGAGAAGTCAAGGTTACATAGTGTGTTAATTCTCATGTTAGGCGCTCACTAAGCTGCCACCATCTCGATCGGTGCCCAGAGAAAACCGTTTTTCTTAGTCGCTGGACCGTCTCCTGAGTCTTACTCAATGGCATCTTGTGCCTACCATATCGCTGACAAAGCAGTCCCGACCATGAGGATGAGCATCAAGACCAGGTAGACCAAGGCCAATGATGTGAACTTCCATAAGGTCATCCATTTGCCTTGGCCATAGTAGGTTTTCAAACTCATGAAGCTATAGCCAATCACCCAGGGATACAGTACGAATCCAACATAGGGTTCTGCAGGCGGTGGCAACACCCAATCCGCGACGTAACATAAGCTTGCGATAAGAAAAATGCCCGAATGATTGAAAACCTGAAACACCAAATGCTCCACGAACAAACGCCTCGGTCTCCAGTAAGCAAGGCACATCGCGCCCGCAAACAGTGGCATTAACAAGAACATTGCCTGTGGCACGTTACTGAGGAATCGTTGTGCGATTAAAGCCCCTTGGTCATCTAAGAATTGCTGACAGGCCGCAATCAATCTCGGTTTGATGTGCGAGGTAAATGGCCCTTGATAGGTGATATCACAGTTAATTGTGGGTGGGTCTTCGGTTGACTGATCACTGTTTTGTTCTGAAACCTCAGTTGCCGTGACCGAGCCAGCCTCTGATAAGGTGACTGAGGGCGTTGTAGCATCAATACTCAAAAGCAAAAAGAAGAGTAAGCTGATGATAAGGTAGAGTCGAATGGGAGGCAGTAGCCGAGTGCGCTGGCCACTGAGGTAGAGCTTAGGAACCAAGCCTGGCCTCACCAGCAGTTTGCCAAGGGTCTGCCACAATCTCGAATCTGCATTCGTGACTGTCTCAACAAAATCCGAGAGCAACTCTCGAACAGTGGGGATGGGTTGAGTTGCCCGCTCACCACATTGAGAGCAAAAAGGTCCCGCTAGCCGTGCCTCACACTGAGGACAGTAGGAGGTATTAGCTGAACATTGTTTGGCAGGATTAGACGCCATAGCGTGCTTGTACTTTCTTTATTGGTATTGAACAAGTCAAGCATAGCAGTAATGGATTGCCAATTCGATGTGTGAGCTGTGGCGACACGTCATCCAGCGTCCTGTTGTTTTCCGACTGTCCCTGGGTTCTTGCCACTCAAGAGCGATCCCCCTATGATTTAATCCTCCAATGACCTAGCGCCAATCGATTGGTAGAAAGAAGAGCTTATTCCAATGCCTTGCCACATCATTTTGTACCAACCACAGATCCCACCCAACACGGGCAATGTGATCCGTCTGTGTGCCAACTCTGGCGCTGAGCTTCACTTGATTGAACCCATGGGCTTTGACTTGTCGGATAAGCAACTGCGTCGCGCTGGCCTTGACTACCATGCACGTGCACTACTCCATACTCACGCCAGTCTTGAAGCGTATCGGGTCGCTCATCCGAATCGGCGGATCATCGCTGTTGAAACAATTGCCCAACAACGCCACACGGATGTGGCCTACCAGCTGGATGATGCTCTACTTTTCGGGTCGGAGACGCTGGGTTTGCCAGCTGAGGTGTTGAGAACAGTTCCGTCGAGCTTGCAGGTGCGGCTCCCCATGCGGCCCAGTAATCGCAGTCTTAACCTCTCTAATAGCGTTGCTGTGGTGGTCTACGAGGCGTGGCGTCAACTGGGCTTTTGTGGTGAGACCAGATAGCTGATTCAGTGATGAGTATTTTGATGGCGATGCAGTCAGACGGGGTAGCGGGTCATGCACTCATCTAGACATTTGATATACATGCCACACCGCTTCCGCTAGAATACGGGGGAGTATTCGGCGCTCGATCGTGACTCTTACATCTTTAAATAAGGAAAACAGGCATGGCTTTTCGAATGATTGCTCTGGTTGTCTTTGTCAGCGCGGGCTTATTGCCTGCTGTTGGCCTGGGTCAAACGACACCGGTTTCAGGCTTGACCTCTGATATGGCCCTCTTGGCCAGCGCTCAACCTGATGAGTGTTTCAATGGTGTCGGCAACAACTCTTTGGCGCAACAGCCACCCTGTGACCAAGGCATCGAGAAAGTCAATGAGGCGTATGTTTGGGGCCTTGCTCTAGCTGGGGATAAAGTGTTCTTCGGCACTGTCGCCAATACCCACTGTTTGGTTATTGGCACCTATCTGGCCGACACAAGCCCGGTCACCACGGATGCTTATGTCTGTGAATTTGGTAGCTCACCTGTTGCAGGCGTTCCGCCAGAACTGGGAGATTTTAGGCCACCGAGTCTTTATATGTATGATCGGGCCACAGAGACGCTCACCGATCTGGCACAAAGCATGCCAGCGGGCGCTCAGGGACGACTGTCCACCACTCTCGGCATTCGGGCGGCTGGGACCGCCGATGGTGTTGTTTTGATGGCAGGCATTGCGCTGGGCGGGGGGGTTAATTTCTTTGCCTTTGCCGATGATGGTACCTACTTGGACAGCGATACCGTTCCCGATTACACCAATATTCGCAAATTCAAGCAAGTGGAAGGCGAGCTGTATGCCGGGCTCGGCTTTCAAGATTCCACTGACCAAGTGGGACACATTGTTCGCTGGATCGGCAATACATCAAATCCCATTGATTTTGAGCTGGTGGGCGTTGTTGGTTCAGAGGTCGCCGACTTGGCGCCACACAATGGTCGGTTGTATGTGACAACCTGGCCAGATGACGATGCCTTGGCCGGTCTCTACATGAGTCCATTGATCGGCTCGGATGGCCAGTTAACAACGACTGATGCCGGGAACTGGTCTTCGGTGTTCTCTGTTGATGATTACGAGCCGAATCCGATCAGTGCCGCAACCTATGGTTTAGGCGCATTAGCTTCCTTTGATGGCTATCTTTTCTGGGGCACCATGCATGTGCCAGGGACGGGGACAGCAGCCCATGTCGATCAGCTAGCACCTGGCATTGGATTTGAGATCCAAGACACACTTCAAGCAGAGCGCTCAATCAGCATTTTTCGCGGCCGAGATTTTGACACCACCCCAGTGGTTGATGTCTTGTATGGCTATGAAGCCATGCCAGTCATGGATCCAACGACGGGAGATTGGCAACTGGTCTCGAATAATCTCGACAAGACCCCTGTCTGGGGTGCGCCAGGCTTTAATAATGTATTGAACAATTACACTTGGACGATGGCAGTTTATGACGACCGTCTGTGGGTGGGCACCATGGACGTAGGCGGTCTGTTGGCTTATGGATCATCGTTGTTGACAACAGATTTTGGCGGTTTAGAGGAAGCGATTGTCAATGTCTTGGCTTCCACTTTTGTTGGCGCGGATCTTTGGTTCTTCGTCAATGCCGACTCGCCTGCACTCCCCGAGTCAATGAACGGGGCCGGTAATCCAGCCAATTACGGTTTTCGAACGATGGAAACGGATGGCGATGCTTTGATCATTGGCACAGCCAATCCGATGAACCTCCTGACCAGTGAAGAATCACGTTCTGCTGGTGTGGGAGGTTGGGAGCTTTTGTCCATGGAGGCGCGACCTGCCAACACGAGCGTGGGCAGTGATCAGGTGGTCGACCTTGGTCAAGGCGTTGCTGTTGAGTTTTGCGAGGTCACCTCAGTAGGCATCACTGGTGTGGTGGCTTTTGGTGATACAGCCGATGAGGCGCTTATTCTGAGCGCACTGAGTGATGCATTGGCGGCAGAGGATGTTACCGCACCGCTGGTGAGTGGCCTATACACGGTGGGGACAACCGCTGGTTGGGATGTGCCCAGTGGCTGTGATGCAGGCATGGTCATGCACGTGACTTTTGATGCGCCTTTGTATAATCCGAAGCTTTTCTTATTATTCATTGACCCCATCTCAGGTGCTTCTATTGCGGAAGAAATTACCATCTCGACGACACCGTTGAGTGACAACCCCACATTAACGGGGTTCTATACCGACATCCGCGGGGAAATCCCGCCGGGGTTTGTGGGCTCTGTCATTTTGATCTCAGAGCGCCCGCCTGCTCGCGTATTTGCAAACCAGTGGTGGGCACTCTTGCTGTTGACGAGCATGCTTTGGTTGTTCGGGACACGCATGATGCGCCAGTGAGCATGGCCATCACCCAGTGGATAATCCGTTGCCAGAGCCAAAAGATGGCCTGAGGCTTGATGTCAGAAGAGGCATATACAGCGCAAATGAAGCGCGCCATGGCGGTGCTAGCCCAAGGTGGTTTGGTCGCCATCCCCACCGAGACGGTTTATGGCCTGGCAGCCGATGCGCGTAATGAAGTGGCCATACAAAAGGTTTTTGATCTCAAAGGCCGCCCGGCGCATAAGCCTTTAATTGTTCATCTGGGTTCGGCTGACCAATTGGTGGCCTGGGCGCAGGACATTCCAAGCTATGCCAGACTGTGGGCTGACGCCTTTTGGCCAGGACCACTGACCTTAATTCTCAATAAGCACCCATCCGTGCTTCCCATTATCACGGGCGGTCAGGAGACGGTGGCGGTACGAGTGCCGGACCATCCGATGACACAAGCGCTCTTGCAAGCCTGGGGCGGTGCGTTGGTCGCGCCGTCTGCAAATCGCTACGGCCAACTGAGCCCCACCACAGCCCAAGCCGTGAGTGAGGCTTTTGGCTCTGACGCGCCGCTAGTCTTAGATGGTGGGCCGTGTCCTGTCGGGATCGAATCCACCATGGTGCTCTGTACTGGCGATCAGCCTGTCGTGGTGCGTCCTGGTATGATCACAGCTCAGATGCTTGAGGTGGTTGGCGGTATTCAAGTCAAGCGCTCGGCTGATAATGTCTCGGTCGAAGCGCCCGGCCAAGAGGCCTCGCATTACGCGCCAGCGACACCCTGTTACTTATGGGATCGTGAGCGAGATGGGGATTGGCAGCCAGGGGCTCAGTCTGTCGGATTTTTGGGGTTCGAGCGCCCGAGCTTTGAAACAGCGAGCTTTAAGTCAATGCCCCGAAATCCAACCCAAGCAGCCCAAACACTCTATGAGTCACTGAGACAACTGGACGCTGGTGGGCTGGCATTGATTCTGGTTGAGTCAGTCCCGCCAACCGAGGAATGGTCGGCTGTGGCTGATCGTTTGCGTAGAGCGACTAAGCCGATGGCCCTGGTCAGATAACGACTGGCTTTTGCTTATGTCTGGCTGATATCTCAGCCAAACTTGGTTAGTCATGCGTTGACTCAGTCACTGGGCCGAAAGTGGTCAGTGATATTTGGGCCCAACATTGTCTAGTAATGTCAACACGTGTTAATCTTGTTGGGGTAAGTTTACCTTGTCGGGCATCACATTTATGTCCCCTTATCTAGATGAGGCATCAACGCTGTGAATCGATATGCTGTTGTGGTGATTGTCTTCCTCGCCTTTGGCGTGATCACACTTGCTGAGGCGGCTGTTGGCATCTCGAATCAGCGACCAAACCCAACCGCATCTTCGAAACCGGTGCGTGCCACGACGCCCCTGATGGATGCACTCAATCGCTCGGGCCGCGTACAAGTTATTGTGATGCTCGACACCGACGACTTGGGTTCGCCGAGCGTGCCACCACACATGCTGGCCCGTGGCGCGCCGTCACCTTTCGCTGCCCGTCAGGCAGCAGTTTCAAGTCAGCTGATGGCACAAGGCTTAAGCGTCAAGCGGTCTTTCCGCACGTTGCCAGCGCTTGTCACACGCGTCAATGAGCAGGAGCTAAGAGCGCTCATGGCCACACCGGGTGTGGCCGATGTGGTGTTGGATGAGGCGGTGCCTCCCTTGCTCGATGGCACGATCTCCATCATCCGCGCTGATGTGTTGCACACCGGGGGGATCGACGGCGAAGGGTTTGCGGTCGCCATTTTAGATACGGGGGTTGACCGAGATCATCCCATGTTTGCAGACGCGTTAGGCAACAGTCGCGTGGTGGCTGAGGCCTGCTTTTCGACCAATTGGCCGAGTTCTGGTGAAGAATCATTGTGCCCCAGTGGGAATGAGACCCAGTTCGGCGTCGGCGCTGGCGTTCACTGTGTCGGCATTGGAGGCTGTGACCATGGTACCCATGTTGCTGGGATTGCCGCAGGGAGCCCAGTGACTGTCAGCGGTACTTCGCTGGTGGGTGTGGCGCCGGCTTCAGATATCGTCGGTATCCAAGTGTTCACTAAATTTACCGATAGCACGACCTGCGGGGGGTCGCCGCCCTGTGTGTTGTCCTACAACAGTGACCAACTGGCGGCATTGGAGTGGTTGCTCACCCAAGACCAATCCCAAGGCGGCACATTAAATGTGGCTGCCGCCAATATGAGTTTGGGTGGCGGGCGATATTATGAGTCCTGTACCTCACACATCGCCTCGGCGATCGACAGTTTGTGGGCGCAAGGAATCGCCACGGTGATTGCCAGCGGTAACAATGGTTACTCTGACAGCGTGTCCTCGCCAGCGTGTAATGCCAAAGCCATTTCTGTGGGCGCGACGACTAACAATGACTTGGTGGCATGGTACTCCAACGCATCGGCTGATTTGATTGATCTTTATGCGCCAGGATCGTCCGTTTTTGCGGCCGGTGTCAATGGCAGCTATGTGACAAAATCAGGGACATCTATGGCCACGCCCCATGTGGCCGGTGCCTGGGCCCTCATGAGACAGGCTGGGGCGGGTGACGGCACGGGCGCCGGTCTGGAAGCGACACTGAGCTTGCTACAGCAAACCGGCGTGCTCATTGAAGACCGAGAGTCTTCAGGCTCATTGGGGTATTCGCATCCGAGGATTGATCTGAGCAATGCCCTTGACCGCCTGAATTCTGAAAACCCTTGGCTGTATGTCAATATCGCCGGTGAAGGTTCGGTGACCTCAACGCCCGTTGGTATAGATTGCTCGCCTGATTGCACTATGGAGATTCAGGTTGGTGACTCCATTGAGTTAACCGCGACTGAATCCGATAGCAACTACAGCTTTAGTGAATGGACTGGATGCGATCAAGTGAGCAATGCCACTTGCACAGTCTCCGTCACTGAACTCGCTGACCGTTCTGTGACCGCTTCTTTTGTGTTGATTCCGCCGAACAATGACAATTTTGCCGATGCCTTGACGTTCATCGGTAATCCACTCATCGCCACCAGAAACACTCTGGGTGCTACCCTTGAAAATGGTGAGCCTGTGCCAACATGTGATCCGACTGCTGGCAAGAGTATTTGGTACTATTGGACCGCACCCACGGCAGACAACCGTTATTTTGTGGACATCGATACGGTGGGCTCAAACTACGACACGATACTTGATGTGTTTTCTGGTAACTCAATGAGTGAGCTAACGAGCCTAGGGTGTGATTATGGTACCTCTGAGGCTGATTGGACCGACAGCGCGGTCAGTTTTGAGGCCCTAGCGGGTGAGACGTACTACATGCGAATTTCAGGCTGGGAGAATACGGGCGGTGAGGCGGTGTTGAACTGGTCTTGGCAAACGGGCACGGATGTCGGTGTGTCAGTCACCGGCTCTGAATACGGCCGCGTGAGTGTGGCGGGCTACTGCGATACGGCCTCGGCCCCCTGTGCCTTTCAAGTTAAAGCAGGGACCACAGTCACCTTTGAGTCAACACCAACCCCTTCGGGCCAATTTGTGTCATGGGGCGGAGATTGTCTGGGCGTGGCCATGACCGAATCTTGCGATATCACAGTAGGCACAACCGCGGTGAACGTAGAAGCCACCTTTGAACCCGGCCCCACCATTTTTCATGATCGGTTTGAGGAGCCACCACCCTAAACTGATTCACTATGGCCATTTTTCGACAAAAAAAAGACCACAGCGGTCTGATTGCCTCCATAGTAGCCGGTCTGGTGTTATGTGTGATTGGTTTTGTCAATGCGTTCTGGGGTAATGATCCTTTTTTTGGTTTGGCCATCGTCTTTGCAGCGGGTCTCTATATTTGGCCATCCCTCTCCCATGCCTTGGCAAGATTCCAGCCGGTTTGGCACAGCGCACTGAAGATTATTCTGTTTCTCCTCGTTGTTTGGGCAGCGTTGGGTGTTGGGGAACTTGCAGACAAAGTAGAATTGATGCGATCATCTTTTCCGATGCCAAACATCACAGGCATCTAGTCAGCGTATGCCGGGGGAGAGGCAGATGGGGCCCACATTTTGCATGACCAAAAATCCCACCCAATGGGTGAAGCGAAATTGGGTTGTGCTTGGCCTTTTCGGCGCCTTGCTTATGCCAGTATCCAGTGGCGCGGGTGAGCGTGTCTGGACACACCCATTCGATCTTCCCCAACCTTCGGATGCACCGAACACCTTGCTGGCACTGATCGAAATTCCTGCTGGCAGTCATGTGAAATACGAAATTGATCCAAGCCATGGCCACCTTATGGTGGATCGAGTACTCAAGTCTAACCACCGCTATCCAGCACATTATGGCGCTATTCCATCGTGGGCCGCTGATGATGGTGATCTGATGGACATCCTGGTGGTCTCTGATGCAGATCTTCTGCCTGGCGCACTCATAAAAGTGGTGCCGATTGGGGTAGCTGTGATGCATGATCAGGGCGATGTGGATGACAAATTGATTGCGATTCCCGCTGCCCAGACCACCAAAACGCACTCACCTCCACTCGCAATGGCCATGCTCCCGCCGGAGTTACTGACTCAGATTGAGACGTTTTTTAGGCAGTACAAGGCCTTGGATGACGGTACCAATCCCATCGAGTGGCGCGGCTTTGAGGGGTGGGAGGGGGTGATGATGCGCTGGTGTCGAGACGATAGAATCGCGCTACCAAATTCGCCATGCCCAACGCCATGATGACCGCGGGGGACAAGAGCGGGGGTCTGGAGAGAGGGCGTGTTATCAGGGCCTTTTCGCTTGGCCTGTGCTTACTGACTTGTCTGTTCCTGAGTGCTGGCAGCCAAGCATCTTTGCGTCTGGTGCATTTGGGTCTTGAGGATGGGCTGATTCAGTCCAGGATCATGTCAGTCCAAGAGGATCAAAGAGGTTACATTTGGTTAGGAACAGAGGCGGGCGTGAACTTGTATGATGGCTATGAGGTCAGCCGTTTAAAGGTTAACGCCGAGTCTGAGTCAATTGCGCTCAATTTTGTCAATGGGTTTCATCCATCGGGCGAGCATGAGATGTGGGTCGCCACGCTAGAGGGTGTCGCCTTGGCTAATTATCAAACCGGGACAGTGCACTATGATGCGCACGAGCCTCATGTCACTGCAGCGGGTTCTGCCCATCAACATCGATCCGCCAATTCCACATTCATTGCCGAGTGCGATGATGCGATGCTCCTTTTGCGGGCGAGGCATGCTTATTTGCTGACAAAAACTGAGCAAAGCTTTGAGAGTGAGCTCTTATTCACCAGCCAAGTGGATGCCACGCTGAACCCCAACCTCCATGGATTTGTCGCCATCAAAGACAGGCAAGAAACGATCTGGTTGAGTGATCATCGGCGCCTCTGGCGAAAGCCGTGTGGCGCCGAGCGATTTGATCAAGTGGCTGAGCTCACCACGACACGCATCCAATCTGCTCGCCAGTTGTCTTCTCTCGCCCTGGACGCTAGTGAAAATGTCCTCTGGGGCACCCATGAGGGGATCTATCAGATACAGAAGGACCGAGCTGACATCACACCCATCCCTGTCTCTGCTTCCACTATCTTTGGCTTTCCCGCAACGCAATGGAGCCTCGCGAACGACTCAGACGGTCGTCTGTGGGTGATCACGGATCGTGGCGTCGGCCTCATCGAACGGGTACAGACACCCAATGGAGATGATCAGCGAAGCTGGCGTTATCAAGAGCTCTACACAACGCCGCCCTCCACAAGAACAGAGGAAGACGTGTCTTTAAGGCTACAGATCTTCATCAGTGGTGATGGTCTGGCTTGGCTAAGCATTGGCTATGACACCCTGGTGATTGATCTAGACTCTCGTCGCGTGGTCTCCCATCTAGGTGAGGTTGATGAGCTGGATCTATCGGTTCTTCGGCGAAGTGAAGATAGCGAGCGCCCAGTCTATCAAGACCGCTTTGGCGTCGTTTGGCTTAGCGGTAGTCTGGGTGGCATTAGTCGCTATGTTCCAGAGCGCAATCGATTTTGTAGTCATCAACTAAATGATCAGTCAAGCCAAAGTGTGCGTGCCATTGAACGGGCAAATGCCAACCAGCAAGATCATATTTGGGTGTCATCAGATCGGGGTTGGGTAAGCTTGGGACGGATAGAGCCCAGCTGTGGGTATGAGGTGCTCAAAACATTTAACTTGCTGTCTATGCTCGGTGGTTCTGCGCGTTCCGAGATCGTTCGATCAATGTCAGAAGGTCAAGATGGTCAAGTGTGGATGATCTCTGGCCAACGCATTTGGCGCGGTGACACCAAAAACCAGAGCATGAAACTTGTCTCATCGCATGTGGATTTCAACCCAGATTATTTTCAAGAAGACTACGTTGACCTGGATATTCTCTATGATTCACAGGAAAACCGGCTCATCTATACGACTCGTCAGAACCTTCGTGTCGCTCAACTCAATGAGAACCAAGAGGTGATCGCCAATAAGGCGATGAAATCTGCCACGCCTTATCTAATCGAACAAGGCCCCAAAAGCATGGTGAGGCTGTCAGAAAGGCACATCGCATTGATTTTGACCCACAGCCTATTGGTGGTTGATATCGAGACTGACACCAC
>JALQZL010000024.1:11836-15931 GCA_023258355.1 Wenzhouxiangellaceae bacterium
GATTTATCATCCCCTTTTTTATAGTGCCATTGACGGCTCGGGTCTCATTCTCATGAGCATGGTGCAAGACCCGATGGGCCGACTCTGGTTGGGTACTCGCCAAGGACTATACCTTGCCGAGCTCAGTGATGACTATCAAACGCTGACTGTTGTGAGGTCATGGACGGTCTCTGATGGATTGGCAGATGATGTCATCTATGGGGTGCTCGTGGCGTCTCCTCAATCTGTCTGGGTCTCCACCAATCGGGGCTTGAGTCGAATATTCTCAGCGGACGTTGCGATTGAGGATGTCGAGATTTCAAACTTTGGCCTCGCTGATGGGCTCCCGACGTATGAGTTCAACTCTCGGGCAACTTACCAAGACAGCGACGGCCAATTTTTCTTTGGCAGCATCAATGGCTTTGTCAGCTTTTCTGCTAAGACTTTAGCGCTACAGTCAAGGCCACCCGTTCCTTGGCTACGGCAAGTGGAGGTTAATGCAAACGCTGTTAAATGGAATACAGCAGAACAAACGAAGCGTCTTGCATACGATGAAAACAACCTGACAGTCCATTACACAGGCATTCATACTGGGACTGGTCAGGGCAATCAATATGCCTTTCGTCTGGAAGGATTACAGGATGACTGGGTGCAAGCTGGACAAGTTCGCATTGCCCGTTTTTATCAGTTGCCGCCAGGGGAGTACCATTTTTGGCTGAAGGCGACCAATGGTGATGGGAATTGGTCAGAACCCACCCGCCTATTAAGCGCAACCATCCAGCCACCACCCTGGGCCACAGACCTCGCGTACGGCGCATACACAGCTGCGATTTTGTTGGTTGTCATGCTGTTTGTGACAGCGTCAATGAGACGGCGTCGCGAGTTAGAAAGACTTGTGGTTGAGCGGACCAAGGCGTTGGAGCAACAAACAGATCTGGTCGCCAAACAAGCGGATGCCCTGGAGCAAGCCTTAGAGGCCAGGACTTTGTTTTTTGCCAATATTTCTCATGAATTTAGAACGCCACTCACCTTAATTCAGGCAGCCGTTGATCAGCTAGAGCCGGCCAATGGTGAAGGTGATGCGAAGAACTTGGCGATGCGCTACCTGCAACGTTTGACGCGGCTTGTCAATCAACTCCTTGATCTGTCGCGGTTGCGGCTCTCTGGCACGCAAGAAGCCAGCGAACCTTGGTCTGTCAATCACATTGTCTTGGTGACTGTGGATGGGTTTCAGTTCCTCGCTGAACAGCGCCATGTGGCCCTAGATCTCAAGGCTCAAGGGTTTTTTGAGACGCGCGTTGACCAAGCCAGTGTGGAGAAGATCTTACTGAATCTGGTCAGTAATGCGTTGAAGTACACCGAAGCAGGTGATCATGTGACAGTATCGGTTCAAGGATCCAGTGACAGGGTCCAAATAAGCGTCGCAGATACGGGGCAGGGCATTGAAAAAGATCAGCAAGCCATCATTTTTGAGCGTTTTGAGCGAGTGCCCTCACAAGAGACACTGATGCGTGAGGGCTCTGGCATTGGATTGGCCTTGGTCAAAGAGGCCGTCAATGCCATTGGTGGCAGCATTGTGCTAGAGAGCACACCAGGTGAGGGTGCTTGCTTCACCGTTGAGTTTCCTGCGGTCATGGTGGAGGAGTCAACGGGGCGCGCCAAGCCAACCAATGCCTATTTATCAGGCAATCGATTAGAAATGGATCAATCATTGTTGGCACATAGCATCAAAGATGCTCAAGCGAACGGCGAGCCTGTGACGAGTGAGTTGGATCTGCCTGAGCAATCCATTCTTGTGGTCGAGGACAATAAAGACCTCAGGCAGTATCTTGCTGGATTGCTGAGTCCAGCGTGGCGAGTCTATCAGGCTGAACACGGCAAAGAGGCGCTTGAGGTGGTGGCCTCACAGGACATTGACGTGATTTTGGCTGACATCATGATGCCTGAGATGGATGGGCTGACGCTTTTGAAGCATCTTCGAGAAGATTTTAATACCAGTCACATCCCTTTCTTACTTCTCTCGGCAAGACATGATGCTGAGACACGATTGCTTGGCTTGACTCTGGCGGCAGATGATTTTCTGACCAAGCCCTTCCTGCCTGAGGAGTTGAAGCTTAAATTGCGAAACGTGATGCGCTCTCGAGCACTGCTTCGACAGGCGATCCATGAAGAGCTGCGGCTCTCTGGTCACGTAGATCTGCCGAATCCCACTACCTCAACAGATGGTTATTTGAGCCCCAATGACCACAAATTCCTCAAACGACTGGAGGCATGGATAGAGACACACTACGGCGATCCTGAGTTCAGTGTCAGCGAGATGGCCTCTGACCTCGCGGTCAATGAGCGGACCTTGCAGCGAAAGATTCGGGCGCTGACCGATTTGACGCCCGTCAATTTCGTCAATCGCTACCGTCTTCAAAAGGCGAAGGAGGCTCTGAGATCACACCGCCAAACAATCCAAGAAATTGCTTTCTCTGTTGGATTTAATTCTCAACAGAGTTTTGCACGGGCTTTCAAGCAGCACTTCGGGATCACGCCCAGCCAGTGGCGTCAGGGGGACTCAGGGTAATTCATAATGTCACACTGAAAGATTGAGCCGATAGAGTAATATGGGCTTTTACTAATAAATCAGGAGAACTTTCTCATGCGCTACGTTGCCACCAGGTTGTCCCCTCGTCGATCAGTCCATCGCAACTGTCTTGTGCTCTTTGGGTTATTGTTGAGTTTGAGTGCGTTGGCAAGCTTCGACCAAGGCCGTGAGATTGAATCGGCGGATGATTTTTCGGTGTTGTCGCACAGAGATCGGGTAGCACCCGAAAATCAGTTGGTTAACGAGCGCATTGATACGCTACTCCCGAGCTTAATGGACGAGACTGACATTGATGTCTGGCTTGTGATTAATCGAGAGTATGCAGAGGATCCTGTCTATTTCACGCTGGTCCCCCAGCCGACCTTTGCCGCACGCCGCACAACCATGCTGATCTTTCATAAGGTGAAAACACCCACTGGCGAAGTCGATGTCCGGGCACTTTCTGTTAATCGTTACCCGTTGGGCGAGCCTTACGAAGTTATTTGGTCAGGCGGTGATTTAGAGGCGCAGTGGCAAGCTTTGGGGGAGCTGCTGACCGAGCTGGACGCTGAGACAATTGGGATTAATGTGTCTACACATTGGCCTGTGGCCGATGGCCTAACACATGGCCTTTATGAGCAACTGATTGATGTGCTTCCAGCCGAAATGCATACGCGGTTAATCTCCGCTGAAAACCTTGTGGTGCGGTGGTTAGAAACCCGCACAGAATCTGAACTATCGCTCTACCCGCATTTGACGGGTATCGCACGCGGGGTGATTGCCGAGGCATTTAGTTCCAAGGTCATCACGCCCGGCGTGACAACAACAGATGACGTGGCTTGGTATATTCGAGAGCGCTTTGCCTCTCTAGGGTTGCCGATTTGGTTTATGCCGTATGTCAACCTCCAAAGGCCTGGGGTGGCCTGTGAGAAAACCCAGCCATTTTGTGGTGTCTCAGGGATTATTCAACGAGGAGATGTCATTCACACCGATGTGGGTCTGTGTTATCTCAAGCTTTGTACGGATACCCAAGAGATGGGTTATGTGTTGAAGCCGGGTGAAACCGAGGTGCCCGAGGGACTTGTCGAGGCTTTGGCGATTGGAAATCAATGGCAAGATCATCTCACGGGCTCCTTTGAAGTCGGACGCACAGGCAATGAGATTTTGGCTAACACGATCCGCCGATCTGAGGAGGCGGGCATCTATTCTCAAACCTACACCCACCCCCTGGGGTTCGTGGGGCATGCGCCTGGACCGACGATTGGTATGTGGGATAACCAAGGCAATACCCCGCATCAAGGCGATTGGCCGATGTATCCCAACACCGCCTATGCGATTGAGGGCAATATTAAGCATCAGGTGCCCGAATGGCAGAATCAGTGGGTACAAATTAAGTTGGAGCAAGTGGCGTGGTTTGATGGTGATGCCGTGACCTATGCTGCAGGTCGCCAAATCCATTGGCATGTAATCCAATAGCACTTAAGTCCTGTTGAAGCTGATCCAAAGAGACCGTCGATGCGATTGAGTCAGTTTGTGGTCAGTGCCTT
>JALQZL010000250.1 GCA_023258355.1 Wenzhouxiangellaceae bacterium
GCACCAAGGCAGAGTTTGAAGAGAGCCTGCTTCGTAAGAAGTATCCGGCCTATGACAGCTATGCACTGAAGACGCCAAGGTTCTTCCCGAGGCTCGGTAGGTGAAAACAGAGCCCTATCCATTTGCGCTAAGGGCACTTCTTGTAGTTTCTCTCGGTGCCATTGGCACTCTTGGCCTCGGCCTGGTTCTAGGTGGTGCAGCAGAGCCGCTACCGCTCGCTGATCCGGGTGTTGTGGTGCGGCTTGGACAGCCGCTCACAAAGCTGGTTCTCAATCTCTCCATGGCCACAGCCATAGGCGCTCTGGTGCTTGCCTCTTTTGCAGCTAATGATCAAGAGCGGTCCCGGCTTCAACCGGTGGCTAGTTGGGCAGCTGCTCTTTGGCTCTTCGCAGCTGCCGCTAACTTCGTGATGACCTACCTCTCCGCCTCAGGATCGGAGGTTTCCTACGGACCGCAGTTCAGCGAGGGTCTCTGGCTCTTCGCCACCCAGATTGAGTTGGGCACGCTGCTTGCCTTCAATCTTGGCTTCGCGTTTCTGCTGAGCCTGACCACGATTGCATTTGGTGGCAGGCGAATGACCGCAGTCAATGCTGCGATCGGTATGGCTGGGCTTTATCCTCTTGCAGAGTCAGGCCATGCGTCGTCAGATTCCGGCCACGCACTGGCTGTGAATTCGCTTCTTATGCACCTTGTCGGCATAAGTGTCTGGGTTGGGGGGCTAATTGCACTCTATGCGGTCTTTCGAGCCGGTAGCGAGCGGACTGAGGTGCTGGTTAGCCGTTATTCGACACTTGCACTTGCTGCCTTCATTTTGGTCGGCGTATCCGGCCTAACCTCCGGATTTATTCGCCTGTACAGCCCGGAGGACATATTTGGTCCCTACGGGCTGCTGCTAATTGGCAAGGTGGTGTTGCTCACGACACTTGGTCTGTTCGGCGCTCGCTACCGACTGGG
>JALQZL010000251.1 GCA_023258355.1 Wenzhouxiangellaceae bacterium
GCGGGGTCTGGTGGTTTATCGATCGCTGCTGGCGCTTCGCAATTGGGATTGTCGGTGGTGCTGATTGAAAAAGGCGCCATGGGCGGTGACTGTCTCAATACAGGCTGTGTCCCCTCAAAGGCCTTGCTCGCAGCGGCCAAACGGGCACACGCCCATCGACTAGACAACATTGCCGGTATTTCGGCCGATGTGCCTTTAATTGACTTTGGGCAAGTCAAAGACCATGTCAAAGCGGCGATAAAGACCATCGAGCCGCATGATTCGGTCGAACGTTTTGAGGGCCTGGGGGTTCACGTCATTCAAGGCATTGCGACTTTTATCGATCGAAAGACCGTGGTGGTCAACGAGCAGCGCATCCAAGCCAAACACTTTGTCGTTGCCACGGGCTCTCGGGCCCACATTCCCAAAATCCCTGGGCTGGATACCCATCGAGTGTTGACGCACGAAACCCTTTTTGATTTGAGGGAAACCCCCAAGCATCTTGTGATCATTGGCGGTGGGCCTGTGGGTATTGAGATGGCGCAAGCCCATCGCCGTCTTGGGGTGTCGGTCACTGTGATTGAGCGTGACCAGATGTTACATGGCCACGATCGCGAGCATGTGCAACGCCTGCTTGAAGCGCTTCAAAGTGAAGGCGTGATCGTGCATGAAAATACGCACATCTCGCAGGTCACGCATCACGACAGGGGCGCTACTGTCTACCTCGAACAAGGGGATGCCATTGAAGCCTCCCACCTCTTGGTGGCTGCTGGTCGAATACCTCAGACCCAAGGGCTGGGTCTAGAGGTGGCAGGTGTGGCAACAACCGAACAAGGCATCATCAGCGATGCGCATCTAAAGACAACCAACCGAAGAATCTTTGCAGTCGGTGATGTCTCTGGCGGACCCTTGTTCACACATGCAGCCGGTTATC
>JALQZL010000252.1 GCA_023258355.1 Wenzhouxiangellaceae bacterium
GGTATCCCTAGCCACCTTCAAGTCATCGTCATAGTGCACGCCAATGATCAAATCAATTCGTCGGGTTTCGTGGGCAGAGAAATTGGTAATGGTTGTGCCCGTGATTGAGCTGTTGGGGACGATGATTTGACGATTGTCCGGCGTTAGTAGCTCAGTATTAAAAATACCCACCTTAGTCACCGTTCCGCCGACACCGCCAGCCTCCACATAATCATCTTTGGTAAAAGGACGAAACGCGACCAGCATTAGGCCGGATGCAAAATTAGATAAGCTGCTCTGCAGAGCAAGCCCGATGGCTAAGGCTGAGCCACCCAGTAAGACCACCAAAGGTGTGATGTCGATGCCAACATAGGCAACCGCTGACAGAGCGACCACCAACAGTAAAGTGACATACAGAATTCGAGTCGTGAAATCAATCAGTAATGCATCAAGCTTGTGGTGACGCATTGCTCGCTTTAGGAGTCCAATCAGTATTTTCGACAACCATCGGCCGATGACCAACAGGGCAATCGCCACAAGGACATCTAGACCCAGATTCGACAGAAAAGCGGCGTCCAGTGCTGCATACCATTGTCTCAAAGATTCCATATTCTCCCCTCTCACTTAGGTTCCAAACGCACAGCACCATCTAGGCGAATGACGCTGCCATTGAAGTATTCATTTTCAACGATGTGCAAGGCAAGAGCTCCATACTCTGACGGGTTGCCGAGGCGCTTTGGAAATGGGATTCCTTGCGCCAACGCCACTTGCACTTCCTCGCTCATTCCATCCACCATGGGGGTATGGAAAACACCCGGAGCAATGGTCATGACTCGGATTCCAAAGCGTGCGAGCTCACGCGCCATAGGCAGTGTCATGCCTACCACGCCACCTTTTGAGGCCGAATAAGCGGCTTGCCCGATTTGCCCCTCA
>JALQZL010000253.1 GCA_023258355.1 Wenzhouxiangellaceae bacterium
CTGACCTCGCCTGCGTTGCGAGTCGGGGCCGGTGATCGCATCGGCCTCGTTGGCCGTAATGGAGCCGGCAAGACGACCTTGATGCGGGTCCTCGCCCAAGAGGGGCAACCGGCTGCCGGTTCGGTCACCTCTCGCGGCACCATCGGGTATCTGCCGCAAGACCCGCGAGCCGCCGATGCCTCTGAAAAGGCGGTCGATCGCGTTCTGGGTGCCCGTGGGCTAGCGGACGCGACACGAAGGCTGCATCGGGCCACCGAAGCGATGGCTTCGGCGGACGAGGGAAGCGCGGAGTGGGAGAAAGCCACGTCGCGCTACGCGCGAGCGGAAACGGACTTCTTGAATCTCGGCGGCTATGCGGCCGAAGCCGAAGCGGCAAGTATCGCAGCGGCGCTCGGCCTACCCACGCGAGTACTCGATGCGGAACTGGGCACCTTGTCCGGAGGACAACGACGACGCATCGAACTTGCGCGGATCCTGTTCGCCAACGCCGACACTCTGCTCCTCGATGAGCCCACCAACCACCTCGACGCCGACTCCATCCGCTGGCTGCGCGAGTTCCTGCGTAACTATCGAGGCGGATTCATCGTGATCAGCCACGATGTCGAACTGCTCTCCGAGACGATCGGCAAGGTCTGGCACCTCGATGCCAACCGTCGTGAGATCGATCAGTACACGATGGGCTGGTCGGCTTACCTTGAGGCACGGGAAGCCGATGAGCGCCGCCGCCGCCGCGAGCGCCGAAATGCCGAACAGCAGGCCAGCGCGCTACGCGCACAAGCCGACAAGATGCGCGCCAAGGCCACCAAGGCGAAAGCTGCGCAGAGCATGCTCAAGCGTGCGGATCGCCTCCTTGCGCAAACCGAAGGGGAGCGAGTGAGTGACAAGGTCGCCAAGTTGCGGTTCCCGGAG
>JALQZL010000254.1 GCA_023258355.1 Wenzhouxiangellaceae bacterium
TCTCCGCGATGGGGGTGCACGACCCTGATTCGCGTGGCACCAACCTCCTCGACACCGGGGCTCACTTCTACGACGTCTACGAATGCTCCGACGGGGCCTACATCTCGATCGGGTCGATCGAGCCGCAGTTCTACGCCGAACTTCTCGAACGCCTCGAACTCACCGACGACCCCGACTTCGCCCGGCAGATGGACAAGTCGGCCTGGCCCGATCTGAAGCGGCGGCTCACCGAGATCTTCTCCCAACGGACTCGAGACGAATGGTGCGAACTGCTCGAGCACACCGATGTGTGCTTCGCACCGGTGCTGACCATGGGTGAGGCCGCTCAGCATCCCCACAACGTCGCCCGCGGCACCTTCACCGAGATCGCCGGTCTCCGCCAGCCGGCCCCGGCCCCCCGGTTCTCGCGGACCGCTCCCGAAGTGTCCTCCCCCCCTGCGCACCCCGGCCAACCCACCCGTGAGACCCTGCTCGACTGGGGAATCAACCCCGAACGGGTCGAGGAACTCATCGACTCGGGCGCAGCCCGCCAGGCGTGACTCACACCGTCCGCCTCGTGCGACACGGCCGGGCAGCGGCCGGCTGGGACGCCGACCCCGACCCGGGGCTCGACGACCTCGGACGACACCAGGCTGAGACGGTCGCCGGTGTGCTCGACGAGTCGGTCCCGGCCGGATCGGCCATCTGGACCAGCCCGCTCCGGCGATGCCGCGAGACCGCCCAAGCGTTCACCGACCGTCGCGGTGTCGAAGCGCTTGTCGAGCAACGCGTCGCTGAGATCCCGTCACCCGAAGGTGTCGCGATGGCGGACCGCGTCGAGTGGCTCCGCGCGGCGATGGGTGGAACCTGGGCTGACCTCGGCGACCGATACACCGACTACCGCGACCGGGTGGTCGAGGCCGTCGTCG
>JALQZL010000255.1 GCA_023258355.1 Wenzhouxiangellaceae bacterium
CGCTTTGGAGGCTGAAAAAGTCCCGCGACTTCTAGCTGGAGAGACTTCCACCAATTTAAGGCGTGTTTTTCGTTTGATGGAACAGCTCAAAGCGCAAGGGAAGCGAAGTCAGTTCAAAGCCAGACGGGTCCATGTCATTGGAGCAGGCGTAATGGGAGGCGATATTGCCGCTTGGTGTGCACTCAGAGGCTTATCAGTCACCCTGCAAGACCGAGAAATGAAATACATCGAGCCAGCACTGGAAAGAGCTCATCGATTATTCAAAAAGAAACTCAAAAAGCCAGATGCTGTTGCCATCGCTAAAACACGATTACAGGCTGACCCGGAGGGTCATGGTATAGAGCGCGCCGATGTCATTATTGAAGCCATCTTTGAAAACCTTGAGGCCAAGCGTGCTCTGTTTAGCGAGCTGAACAAAAGAGCATCGGCCAAAGCCCTGCTGGCCACGAACACATCAGCGATACCCCTAGGTGAGATCAGCGATGTGTTAGACGACCCCAAGCGCTTAGTGGGACTTCACTTCTTTAATCCGGTTGCCCAGATGCCGCTGGTTGAGGTGGTCTATGACACCCAGACAGACTCAAAATGGACCAATGATGCCGCAAGCTTTGCCACTCAAATTGGTAAGTACGCGTTGCCCGTGACCTCAACGCCAGGATTTCTCGTCAACCGTGTGCTGGCGCCGTACATGAGGCATGCCATGATTTTGCATCGAGAAGGCATTCCCAAAGAGGCCATTGATAAGGCTGCTGAATGGTTCGGTATGCCCATGGGCCCAGTTGAGCTCGCAGATACGGTCGGTTTGGATGTGGGTCTCGGTGTCATGGGGACCCTTGGAGGAAACGCGGCCTCTGAAGACACTCAAGTCTTAGAAGCCATGGTGTCGAAGGGTCACTTGGG
>JALQZL010000256.1 GCA_023258355.1 Wenzhouxiangellaceae bacterium
TGGCGGTGCGCTACCTGAAGGAAGGGCTTCGGCGTAGTACCTGGCGCGATCCCGAGCCCATGGGGAGCTGGATTTCCCAAACCCTGGGAGTGCTCTTCGCCACGGAAGATCACCGGGAAGGGGTCGCCAGCTTCCTCGAGAAGCGACCGCCGAAGTTTACGGGTCGCTAGCGCGGCGCCTGCGAGGCGCTCGCAAGGCCTTCCCGCTGGGGGTTGAGCTGCGTGCCCGAGGCCAGGGGAACGCCATTGACGGTCACCGCGAGGGGGGCGTTGGCGCGCCGGCGCACTTCGACCAGATAGTGATCTTCAAAGGGAAGTTCGACGTTGGTCCAGAGGTAGCAGGGCGTTCCCTGGCGACGCTTACGCAGACAGCCGTCTACGTACAAGGCGAGGTGATCGTCGGTTTCGGCGATCACCTCGACGGGATGACCGGCAAGGTTTAGGGAAAATTCCGTCGCCATGGGCCTGCCATCGAAAAGTGTGGCCGGCTCGGGACGCCGGCACCCTGCATAGTGGTCGGAGTGACTGGACTCGAACCAGCGACCCCCGCCTCCCGAAGACGGTGCTCTACCAGGCTGAGCTACACTCCGAGGGGGCGAGAGTGTATGCGCTCTCTGCGTCAATGAGAAGGCTTGGAATAGCAAAGTCGGAAAAAAGGCGCGGGACCCCGGCGGCCTCCGCGGCCTAGGGGAGGCGCTAGTAGGCGCGGTGCAGGGCGAAGTCCGCGAGCGCCCCGAGGGCCTCCCGATAGGGGGATGAGGGGAGCACTTCCAAGGCCGCCTTGGCGCTGGCGATTTCCCGCTCCGCGGCGCGCTGCGTATACCCGAGGGCATCACAGGTCTGAAGCGCGGCCTGCACTGCCGCGAGCGCGCTCGCGTCTTTTTTCGAGAGGGCT
>JALQZL010000257.1 GCA_023258355.1 Wenzhouxiangellaceae bacterium
AGATATTACTTTTTTCTCAACATAAGATTCAATTAAACCTAAAGAATTTTTAAAAAAAGGGACTTTATTTTTGGCTTTAGAAAAACTAACACCACTCCATCTATTTAGAAGATCTCCGGCAAACTTGTTAGATAAATTTTCTTGAGATTTGGATAGAAAATTGACATTTAGAGGACTTTTGATTTTAAAAGATTTTAAATTTCCATTTTCATTACCTAGACAAAATAAAAATTGGGGAGGATCAAGGGATAAGCTGGTAAATGAATTAACAGTACATCCAAAATATTCTTTTTTTGAGGTTCCATTAGTAATGATAGTCACTCCAGTCGAGAAAAGAGAGAAAACAGAAGTTAAATTTTGTTTATTTTTCATACTTAATCTGATGGTAGCGCTGGAGAGACTCGAACTCTCACGAGGTTGCCCTCACCGGATTTTGAATCCGGCGCGTCTACCATTCCGCCACAACGCCTTAAATTGTCATATTTAAATATATTAATAAGTATTGATTGGCAAATCGATAACTTGTTGTGTATTTATTAGATTTTAAGAATAATATCTCCCTACTTTGGAATACATCTACTTTATGGCACCGATTTTGACGTTTGCGATGACTGCCGCTATTACGCCTGGTCCTAATAATATTATTCTTTCAACTAATGCCGTAAATTTCGGTTTTAAAAAAACAATTCCTTTAATTCTTGGTGTTTTTTTTGGTTTTTTGTCTGTGCTTAGCCTTTGCTTACTTGGAATTGGAGAAATTTATAAATCTTTTCCTGCAATAGCCTTGATATTAAAAATCATTGCCGTTTTATTTTTGACTTATCTTTCCTATAAAATTTTTACCTCTTCGTCATTTTCTAGTGAAAAAAATTTCAAAAAATTTACTTTT
>JALQZL010000258.1 GCA_023258355.1 Wenzhouxiangellaceae bacterium
TTATCGCCAAAAAATACTTGAGAAAACCCGAGGCGGCCCTTTCACAGCTCACAGCGCACAGCTTACAGCGTACAGCTTCGCTACGAGCTTGCCGGTCTAATACCCTATACGATTTTGGACTAGATGAAGCGGCAAGCGGCTGGCCGATTTTTAGTCAAGGTTTACTCTTCTCGGAGGCAAGAAAGCCATGTGCAGAGGCGGCGGGTCACGGGCGCAGGGGCTGGTGCGCGCGGGTGTGGTCCCCACCACCCCCCGGTCTCTCGAAAGAGTCCGGCGAGAGATGAGTCATCTTTTGGTTGTGTTGTGCAGACCAGGCAATTTTTGTTCGTTTTCTCTTTGAGGTGTGTTGGCTTCTCTCGTTCTTCAGTCCTGAAGTTCCCGTTCAAGGGGAGCTGGTGAGAGCGAGGGGCTTCCGTTCCCGAGCGTTTAACTCCGCCCTGGCGCGTCTCGCCGGGTGTCGTGCTCGTGGGGGTTTGCCCACGAGGGCACCTCGGCCGGACGATTCGCGGCAGGTTTCTGGGTTTGCGGTTGCTCCTCTGAGTTGGCTTTGTGTGTGAGTGAGAGCTCACGTTGTGTGTGGGTCATTTTCTTGCGGGCGGGTGCGGTGCTTCCATTCATTGCGATTCTTGGCGAGAGCGGTCCACTCTTCGAAGTCCGTTGGGATGTCAAACGCTTTGAGGGCCTTTTTAAGCGTGTGACCCCATGTCATGTAGGGGCGGCCCAGCGGCCTGGGGTTCGCCACCCATCCGGTCAGGAATTTTCGCGGTATGCGAGTCATGGGCATGCGCGCAACGTGGCCGGCCCATCGAGGTGGATCCTGGGGTTGGCCCTACAAGGCCCGTCACAAACGACCGAGATCGACGCCGA
>JALQZL010000259.1 GCA_023258355.1 Wenzhouxiangellaceae bacterium
GATATCGCTCAGGTCTTCCAGCGCTCGGGCACGCTGCAGGTGGCGTGGGCCGATTCCGGAATCGAGACCCCCGCTGACTTCAAGGGCAAGAAGATCGGTAACTGGGGCTTCGGCAACGAGTACGAGATCTTCGCCGCTCTCGGTGAAGAGGGCCTCGACCCGGCAACCGACGTTGAGCTCGTGCAGCAGCAGTTCGACATGGTCGCGCTGCTCAACCGCGAGATCGACGCCGCTGAGGCGATGACCTACAACGAGTACGCGATGTTGCTCGAGGCGGTCAACCCGGACACCGGTGAGCTGTACCAGCCGGAGGACTTCAACGTCATCAACTACTCGGAGTACGGCGTGGGCATGCTGCAGGACGCCATTTGGGCAGACGAGGCGCGCCTGGGTGATGCTGATTACGCAGATCTCGCGCAGCGGTTCGTCACGGCCTCGTTCGAGGGTTGGATCTACTGCCGCGACAACCCGCAGGAGTGCGCGGACATCTTGACCGCCAACGGATCGCAGCTCGGCGCCAGCCACCAGCTGTGGATGATGAACGAGGTCAACAAGCTGATCTGGCCGTCCCCGAACGGCATCGGCATCATGGATCCGGCTGAATGGGACCAGACGGTGGCTATCTCCCTTGACACCCCGAACCTCGAGGGTGCCACGGTGATCACCGCACCGCCGTCGGATACCGCCTACACCAACCAGTTCGCCGAGGCTGCTAACGCAGCGCTGCAGGCTGATGGTGTGGACACCACCGGTGAGGGCTTCACACCCATCACCGTGGAGCTCCGCGAGGGTGGCGCGTAAGCACCGCTCGCATAGCGAAGGGCCCGGGCGCAATGCCCGGGCCCTTCGTCTTCCCCGATG
>JALQZL010000025.1 GCA_023258355.1 Wenzhouxiangellaceae bacterium
CCCGCACTGATCACGAAGACAGGATTGTGTAGGTCCAAACCCTTCCACTGGATATTGTCTTGCCCGATCTCGTAGTCGGTCTCGTAGACCTCCTCGAGCTCTGCTATCAGTGGGTCTTCAGCGACCTCGCCATCGCTGGAATCTGAATTGGGGCCGTGACTCACACAAGCCCCCGGGGTCTGAACAGCTGATCGTGCAGATTCAGCGCATAACGATCCGTCATACCAGCCACAAAATCTAAAACCTGGGTCAAACGGTCAGCTTCTTGATTTCGGTAAGTTTCTGGAATCTCATCAGGGTGCGACATCAAATGGTCCACTAATTGATGTATGACCAATCGCGCACGATCTGATTGCCTCACAGCGGATGGGCGCATGTACACTCGCTCAAACATGAACTCACGAAACTGCTTCATGGCCAACATAACATCAGCAGACATCGCAATCTTGCCTCTTTTGACAGACTCATCAATGACGGCATTGACCATGACATTAATCCAACTTCGACCACGAATCGGACCCAGGCAATCAACAACCTCTTTGGGGACGTCCTCGACACCGATGACACCGGCGCGTAACGCATCATGTAAATCGTGAGTGAGATAAGCGATTCGGTCTGCAAATCGGATCAACCACGCCTCAGGTGTCTCTGGAGGAGGCTGGATTTTCCAAGTATGCGCTCTGATGCCATCGAGCACTTCATGGGTTAGGTTGGCAGGCTCTAATGTTTGGAAGATCCGCACGCCTTGCTCTGAGTGCAGCCATTCACCATCCACGTAATCACAGAGCGCGGCCTCGCCTGTATGGCCAAAGGGTGTGTGGCCGCAGTCATGGGCGAGTGCAATGGCTTCTGTCAGACTCTCATTTAAGCCAAGCGCCACAGCCAGGGCACGGGCGACTTGGGTCACTTGCAGCGTATGGGTCATCCGAGTGACAAAGTGATCGCCCTCCGGATTGATAAACACCTGAGTTTTGTGCTTCAAGCGCCGAAACGCTTTTGAATGCAATACCCGGTCCCGATCTAGCTCAAAGGCCGTCCGATAGGCATCCGGCGCCTCTTCCACTGCTCGGCCTTTGGTGTGAACAGATTGTGTGGCCAGAGGCGATAGCGACAACTCACGCGCCTCGCGTGCAGACCGATCAACCACTATCAATCCACTGTTTATGGGTGTGACTGATGACATAGATACCTAGTGTACCGCAGACCGAGGTCTACAAGAATGCTCTCGGTTAATAAACTGAGTCCAAGCTTATTCATTTCCATCATGTGATTTCTCCTTGCCTAATACGCTGTCCTCCCAGTTTAAAAGACACCTGAAATAGGTCGAGGAGTATCTGAATAACCATACAACGATTATGCAAAGTAACCAGTCGCACAATTAGGCTCGAAGCAACTCATTGATGGCGGTTCGTGCCCGGGTTTTTTCGTCCACTGTTTTGACAATGATGGCGGCTGAAAGACTGTGACTACCGTCCTTGGCTGGCAAAGTGCCAGACACCACCACAGCACCGGCGGGCACCCGACCCTGATGAATCTCACCAGTGGCGCGATTGTAAATTTTTGTCGACTGTCCAATAAAGACACCCATGCCGATCACAGCGCCCCGCTCGACGACGACACCCTCAACAATTTCGGAGCGTGCACCGATAAAGCAGTCATCTTCGATGATGGTGGGCTGGGCTTGAAGTGGCTCTAAAACACCCCCTATCCCAGCACCTCCCGACAAATGAACACGTTGGCCGATTTGTGCGCAAGAACCCACGGTGGCCCAAGTATCAATCATGCTCCCCTGCCCCACATAGGCACCAATGTTGACATAGCTGGGCATCAACACCACATCTTCACCGATGTGCGCACCTTGCCGAACAATGGCTGGCGGTACGATGCGGGCTTTGGTGGCAACCGGGTCATCATTCGCACCAAAACGCAATGCCACCTTGTCATAGAACTGAGTGAATCCTCCCTCCATCGTGCGATTGGATGAAATACGAAAATGCAGCAAAATCGCTTTTTTCAACCACTCATTAACTTCCCACCCCGCTGGCTTTGGTTCAGCCACGCGCAGATGACCGGACTCTAATAACGCCAAGCATTGATCAATGGTGTTTCGCAATGAGTCGGGATGGCTGTCAGGCGACAAAGCGTCACGCTCTGCCCATGCCGATTCAATGGTTGATTGCCACTCGCTTTGACTCATCTTGCTCTCCTCATTTTCATCCATCGAGTTGTTCCAAGAGCGCTTCATGCAAGGCCGCTCGACATGACTGGTCTAGGGCAAGCAATTGTCCATCGACTTCTTGGCCAATAATAAAAATATCCTCCACACGCTGCCCGAAGGTGGCGATACGCGCATCGAGAAGCCTTAAATCAAGCGCTACCAATGTTTCTGCAATGGCTGATAACAATCCGGGACGATCAGTAGCGTTGATTTCTAGTTTGGTAAGCCCCTCAGGCCGGTCTTTGAGCAAAATCTCTGGCCTGCTGATAAAGGGTTGGAACCGCCTAGGCACGGGCCGAGGAGGTAATGGCCTGACCGACTGTGCAACCAACTGCTGACCCAAGGTCTCATTTAGCCTAGCGGCATCCTCTTCGTTTAATGGCTGAGCGTCATGACCCATGACCTGAAATAAATCCCAACTCAACCCATCACGGCTGGTAATAATGCGCGCGGCCAGAACATTGAGCTGCATGCGATCGAGTTCGCGGGCCACTAGCGCAAAAAGCCCTGGGAAGTCGTCCGCATGAACAAAGATCTCTGATACCCCTTTGGTCGACTCTGATTGAATCGCTACCAGCGGCCGATGGTGAGCATTGAGGACACATTGCGTGGTCCAAATTAATTGTTCATTGTCTAAGCTTAAAAAGGCCCGCTCTGGCAGGGTTGCCCAAAGTGCTTCAACCTTGGGCTGTTCATTCCCGGCAAAGGCACTCATGACTTCTTTGCGTGTCTCTTCAATACCCTCAGGTCTTTGCACTGGGTCATCTAGCCCTCGCTCTAAAGCCTCCGTGGTTGCCTCATAGAGAGACCACAATAGGCTGTCCTTCCAGGAGTTCCACAAGCTCGGGCTGGTCGCAGCAATATCGGCCACCGTTAAGACAAACAAATAGTCTAAGTGACGCTGATCACTGATTCGCTGTGCAAACCGGCTGACCACGACGGGGTCTGAGACGTCCTCTCTTTGAGAGGTTAAGGACATGGCCAAATGTTCTCGCACCAACCACACCACAAGCGCCTGATCTGACGGCTCGATCGCCAATTGCTCGCAAAATACTTTGGCATCTTCCGCTCCCAACTCAGAATGGTCACCTCCGCGACCTTTGGCGATGTCATGGAAAAGGGCCGCCAAATATAGAAGCTCAGGCCGATCGATGCGTTCAAAAACGCCAATGGCATGCCCGAAGAGGTCGGGGTGGGTGCGGTTAGCAAACCGCCTTAAGTTTCTTATGACAAACAAGGTGTGTTGATCAACGGTGTAGACGTGGAAAAGATCAAATTGCATCCGCCCTGTGATTTGAGAGAAGGCAGGAAGCAATGCAGCAAGCACGCCATAGCGGTTCATTCGAGCCAATTGGTGATACACGCCACTCGGGCTTTTCAATAATTCAAGGAATAAAGACAGCACCTCTGGATCAGCCCGAAAATGATCATCGATTAAATACAAATGCTCACGAACCAAGCGAATAGTGGCAGCACGCACGCCGATAATGTCTGGATGCCGAGCCAAGACATTGAACATCCTGATCAACAAAATGGGCTGATAGACAAAGCCTTGTGTGTCGATTAACTCAAGGTATCCGTCTGTGATTTTGAAGTCCTCATCAATGGGACCACTGGGCAAATGCGCACGATTGGCCAGTAATTCCTCCTCAAAACTTTGTAATAAGCGCTCATTTAATCTCGCCAATCGCATGGCGATGCGGTAGTAGCGCTGCATGAATTGCTCCACCTCAGCATTGGTCACTGCCTCGTGGTCATGGCTGTCACCAAAATGCTTGGCCAATTGTCGTTGATGATCAAACAAAAGCCGCTCTTCATGGCGGCCAGCCAACACATGCAACGCCCAGCGAAGTGACCACAAATACTCTCGTCCACCCACCAGCTCGTCATACTCATCTTCAGACAAAAAGTCATGCTCAACTAGGCCATGCAAAGTGGCGGTCTTGAAGTGACGCTGGGTGACCCAGGCAATCATTTGAACATCCCGTAACCCACCAGGACCCTCTTTTAGATTCGGCTCAAGGTTATAAATAGTGTCTTCATACTGCGCATAGCGCGCCGTCTGCTCTTCCACTTTTGCCGTAAAAAACACGTCAGCGGGCCAAATCTTCGGATCGTCCAGTGCAGCGCTTAATCTGTGATAGACCTCACCTGGACCCGTCAATAACCGCATTTCCATCAGGTTTGTCATCACAGTCACGTCGGCCGTGGCTTGTGCGACACACTCAGACAAGCTCCTGATGCTGTGTCCAGGATGAAGGTGGGCATCCCATAGCACCTGTACAAAATGGGTCAGCCCAGCAGTCACGCTAGAGGGCAGATCGCCAGATTCGCTGTGAAGCACCAACAAATCAACATCGGAATGAGGATGTAACTCACCTCGCCCAAAACCGCCGACAGCACACAGCGCCAACGAAGCCGATGCCGGTATCAGTGTCTCAAACACATGAATAATCAACTGCTCAACCACCCAGGCTCGGGCATGCACTAACTCACTGATCGAATACCCTTGTTCAAATAGTCGGTTGAGTTCTTGATCAGCTTGGGCGCGCAGCGTATCGACTGCTTTGGACAGTTCAGCAGGCTCAGCTGGCAATTGCTCAAGCTGTCGTAGATCAAGACAATGGCGAGTTGCTGGAACGGCGCCAAGCCTTTCGGTGGGCGCGATCACCATCATTAAATCGGATGGCCTGGGAGCCGAGTCAGGATATCGACGCCCTCTTCGGTCACGGCTAGGGTATGCTCCCATTGCGCAGACAAGGACCGATCGCGAGTGATCACTGTCCAATCATCAGGCAAAAGCCGCGTGTGTGCCTTACCCAAGTTAATCATGGGTTCGATCGTAAAAGTCATCCCAGGCGCCAACACCGTCCCCTCCCCGGGCTTTCCGTAGTGAAGTACTTGGGGTGGCTCATGGAACTGGCGGCCAATGCCGTGGCCACAATACTCACGGACCACAGAACAGCGCTCAGACTCTGCATAGGATTGAATCGCATGGCCAATATCACCCAACGTGGCGCCTGGCTTGACCATTTCAATGCCAACGACCAGCGCACGATGCGCCACTTCGCAAATCCGTCTGGCTTTCACCGAAGGCTCACCAACATAAAACATACGACTGGTATCGCCGTGCCAACCATCCAAAATAATGGTCACATCAATATTGACAATATCACCCTCTTTTAGGGCTTTCTCAGAGGGAATGCCGTGGCAGACAACATGGTTAACAGAAGTGCAGATGGATTTTGGGAATCCTCGGTAGTGCAGTGGTGCTGGCGTGGCACCCAAAGTCTGGGTGATAAACTCGTGGCAGCGCTGATTTAATTCTTCAGTGGTGACTTTGGGCTGGACGAAGGGCGTAATCATGTCAAGTACCCGCGCTGCCCCGTGCCCAGCCTTGCGCATGGCTTCAATATCTTCTGCAGTCTTAATGGGAACCAGAGTGCTCATGATGGTCTAACAGTTACAATAGCGTGTTTTCAGTGTATCAAGTGTACCCGATCATCCGAGCGCTTGATGCCCGAACTGTGCCTTTTGGCACGTGTGCGCATGATCCGAGGTTTGGCATCATATCCACCTAATTTGACTAATTTGAGGCTTTTCGAAGTGGCAAAGTTTAAAAAGTATCTCCTGCCGCCCGCCATCATCTTTGGCGCGATTGTTGTGGTGATTTTATTAGCCGTTAATCGGCCAAAACCTCCTGAGCGGGAGCCCACCGTGACCGCCATGCTGGTAGAGGTGATGGAGGCCAAAACGAGTGAAGGCCACTTTTCTATTGAGGCACAAGGCATCGTCAGACCAAAGACTCAAACCACGGTCTCTGCTGAGGTCAGTGGTCGGCTCGTGGCGCTCTCTGATCAGTTCGTGGCTGGCGGCTTTTTTAAGGCAGGCGATGTCCTCGCTCGCATTGATCCCAGCGATTATGAGGCCGCTTTGTTGCAAGCCCAAGCAGAGCTGGCTTCTGCTGAGGCCACCTTGGCAGACGAACAGGCCAGATCAACGCAAGCGAAACGAGACTGGGAACGCATTCATGGCACTGACCGACAACCCAATGATCTGGTGCTGAGAAAACCTCAGCTGGCCAGAGCGCAAGCGTCGGTCGATGCCGCGAGAGCTGCCACTCTAAGAGCTCAGCGCAATTTGGATCGCACGCAGATTCGTCTTCCCTATGACGGTCTGGTGCGGACCAAAAATGTTGATTTGGGTCAGTATGTCAATGCGGGTATGGCCCTGGGTGTGACCTTTGCCATCGACGAGGCGGAGGTGCGGCTACCACTGTCTGCCCAAGATCGGGCATTTTTGACCCTGCCACGGGCGGGAGAAGTGGGCGCTGAAGGGCCAGTGGTCACGCTGGCTGCGGATGTCGATGGTCAAACCAATCAATGGACAGGACAAGTGGTCAGAACTGAAGGTGTGATTGATGAAAATACGCGCTTAAGCTATGCCGTTGTCTCAATCACAGACCCCTATCAAAAAATGAATGACGCATCATCTGATGCTGCAATCTTGCCAATGGGCACCTTCGTTGAGTGCGTGATTGAAGGCCGATCAGCCGCTGGTCTCATACAGCTGCCACGCTCGGCCCTTCGTGGTGGGGATACCGTCTTTATCGCCAATAGCAATGATGAATTAGAGATTCGTCAGGTGAACGTGGTACGTGCCACAACTGATGAAGTCTACGTTGCTGATGGGATTTCAGCGGGTGATCGGGTCATCACGACGGGCATCACCGCGCCTATTCCAGGATCTAAAATACGAGTTCGTGGCATGGAGTCTCTCTCCAGCCAAGAGGCCGTTGCTGAAAATGAGGAAACTGCATCATGATGCTGTCTGAGCGGAATTGGTATGGGAATATCATTGCCTGGTTTGCCCACAACTCCGTGGCAGCCAACTTGCTCATGGTCTGCTTGATTGTTGGTGGCCTGTTTACCACGGCCACGATCACAAAAGAAGTCCAGCCTCGCATTGAGATCAACTACATTACCGTGACTGTTCCTTACCGTGGCGGCACACCCAAAGATGTAGAGGAAGGCGTCCTCATCAAAGTAGAAGAGGCCATTCAAGCTATCGAAGGCATCAAAGAAATGACATCCACTGCCCGTGAGGGCTCGGGCTCTGTCACAGTTGAGGTGGCTCCTGAGTATGATGTTTTGGAAGTCCTCGATAAAGTCAAAAACCGCGTCGATTCAATCTCTACGTTCCCCGCAGAGACTGAGCGCCCCATCGTCCGTCGCAATGAGTGGACGAATGAGGTGTTGTGGGTGTCCGTCTTCGGTGATGTGGATGAAAGAACGCTGAAAGAAGCGGCACGGCAGGTGCGAGACGATCTCACCGCCCTACCTGCCGTCACGCGTGCTGATATGGTCGGCGATCGACCTTATGAAATTGGTATCGAGGTGAGAGAGGAAACGCTTCGTGCCTACAATCTCACTTTGTCAGAGGTGGCCTCAGCATTGCGCCGGTCTTCTCTAGACTTGCCTGGCGGCAGAATTGAAACTTCTGGTGGCGATATCTTGGTTCGCACCATCGGGCAGGCTTATGTGGGGCGTGATTTTGAAGACATCGTCGTCCGCACCAATCCAGATGGCTCGCGCATCCTGGTCAGGGATATCGCAGACATCAAAGATGGTTTTATTGAACGCGGTAGATACTCTCGTCACAATGGCGAGACAGCGATTGGTATTCGTGTGCTGGCTGTTGGAGAACAAGACGCTTTGGCCCTTTCTCGGCAAGTCCGCGCCTATGTTGATGAAATGCAAGACTCGCTTCCATCGGGCATCAGTGTCGATTGGTGGGCAGATGTTTCCTTCTATTTGAGTGGTCGGATCGACATGATGGTCAAGAATTTATTGGCCGGCTCGCTGCTCGTATTTTTGATCCTCACCCTATTTTTGAGACTCAAACTCGCCTTCTGGGTAATGGTTGGATTATTGGTGGCCTTTATGGGTGCCATGTGGGCACTGCCTTTGGTGGGCGTCACCATTAATCTGATTAGCCTGTTTGGCTTTTTGGTGGTTCTAGGCATTGTGGTCGACGATGCCATTGTAATGGGCGAGTCCGCCTATACAGAAATCCGTGAAAAAGGCCATTCAGTCGATAATGTGGTCAATGGTGTCTATCGCGTGGCCATTCCAGCCACCTTTGGCGTGCTGACCACCATTGCTGCTTTCTTGCCCATTCTGATGGTTGGTGGGATCTCTGGCCAATTCTTCGCAGCGATCGGCTGGGTAGTGGTGCTGTGTCTCATTCTCTCTCTTGTGGAATCTAAACTCATTTTGCCGGCTCACTTGGCGCACATGAAAGTTCAGAAATATGAGCCGGACACGCAAAACCGATTTATCCAGTTTCAGCGTCGTTTCTCCGATGGTCTGTTTAAGTTCATCGACCGTGTTTATCTACCATCTTTACAAGCCATGTTGAGGCGTCGATACCTTGCCCTGTCATCATTTTTTGCAATACTGATTCTGTCTTTGGGCCTCATCATCAGTGGCTTGATGAAAGTGGTGTTCTTCCCGGACTTTGCCGCTGATTTTGTTCGTGCAGACTTGGAAATGAACGAGGGCACGCCCTCAGAGGTAACCCATGCCACGATGGATTTCCTAAATGAAGCACTACAAGAGGCTGATTTGGGGCTTCAAGAGGAGCTTGGGCTTTCTGGGCCAGTCATTCGAACGGTTTTCTCATGGTCTGGTGATGATACCTCTGGCGGTTTTTTCATTGAACTGACGCGAGATGAAGCAAACCGAGTCTCAACCCAGGAGCTTGAGCGTGCCTGGCGAGAAAAAGTGGGCGAGGTGCCGGGTGTACGCGGCTTGAGAATTGGCGGTGCTGGTGGACCTGGCGGTGATGGCCCGGACCTGTCATTCCAGCTGGTGGGGAAAGACTTAACCCAACTGCAACAGGCCGCCAAGGCTGTGGAAGAAAAAATCAGAGAATACACAGGCACCTTCGATATTCGTAACTCCTACGAGACGGGCGTGCGTGAGCTGCAACTCACCATCCAACCTCAAGCAGAAGCGCTGGGCCTAACCCAACAGGATTTGGCCCGCCAAGTTCGTCAGGCATTCTTCGGTGAAGAGGTGCAGCGTATCCAGCGTGGACAAGATGACGTGCGTGTCATGGTGCGCTACCCGCGTGAGCAAAGGACATCGCAGGGGTATCTGGAGAATATGCGTATTCGCACACCCTCTGGCCAAGAGGTGCCATTCAGTGCTGTGGCCTCCTTGGAGATGGGCACCAGCCCCACATCGATTCGCCGCTTTGATCGTGAGCGTTCAGTCAGCATTTCAGCGCGCGTCGACAAACAGGTAGCAGAACCTGGTCGAATTGCCGGTGAACTGCGCAGTATCGAGATTCCAAAAATCCTGGCAAACTATCCATCAGTCAGTTACCGCTTGGCAGGGCAAACCCGTGATCAGCAAGAAATTCAAGCGGATTTATTGGCGGGTACAGCTTTGGCATTCTTCCTCATTTATGCGCTGCTTGCCATTCCCTTGAGATCCTACATCCAACCACTGATGATCATGTCTGTGATCCCCTTTGGGATGATTGGTGCGGTGATTGGCCATTTCATTCTTGGTATCCCAATCAGTATGTTGAGCCTGTTTGGCATCATTGCGCTGGCAGGTGTGGTGGTCAATGACTCTCTTATCTTGGTCGATTTCGTTAACCGTCACCGCCAAGCTGGAGAGAGTCGCCTTGATGCCGCACTGAAAGCCGCGAGGACAAGGTTTAGGCCAATTTTGCTGACGTCGATGACCACATTCCTTGGTCTGGCCCCGATTGTTTTCTTTGAGACAAGTCTCCAGGCTCAAATTGTGATTCCCATGGCCACCTCTTTGGCCTTCGGCATCCTATTTTCAACGGTGATCACTTTGGCGCTCATTCCGATTCTCTATCTGATCGCTGATGATGCGAGCCAATGGTTCGCTCGGCGCTTCAAATCTAAAGTGAGTCAGGCGGATGCGAGCACACCCGCTTAAATCCGCTACACTGGGGGCGATGGAGACACCAATCGAGACAAAAAATGGCTATGGGCTGGATGGACAGTCGGTTGCACTGGTCTTAGGTTCTGGCGGCGCGAGGGGGCTTGCACACATCGGGGTCATCCGTGTTCTTGAACAGGCTGGGGCGAATATCCATGCCATCGCTGGCAGCTCGATGGGGGCTTTGATTGGTGGCATGTATGCGGCAGGCCAATTGGACGCCTACGAGCAATGGGTGGAAACGCTTGAGCGCAGTGATGTGCTGTCTATGGTGGACTGGACATTATCCGGTGGGTTGATCCGTGGCAAAAAGATCATCCAAAAACTGGGCGAGCTGGCGGGCGAAGTCAACATTGAAGATTTGGACATTGACTTTACGGCGGTGGCTGTCGATATTGATCAAGGCCGAGAAGTCTGGCTCGACCATGGCTCTTTGTATGATGCCATTCGAGCTTCCATAGCCATTCCTGGATTATTTACACCACACCACTATCACGGCAGAACATTGGTCGATGGCGGTCTACTCAACCCAATTCCAGTAGCGCCGACCTTAAGGTCCATGTGCGATTTGACGATCGTTGTGAACGTCAATGGCGCACCCAATCCTTTGAATAGGCCGCCTGAGCATGACATTGAGGACGAGGATGACGACGTTGGTTTGATGGATCGAATCAAAGAGTTAATGGAGAACTTTTCCAAGGACAAGGGCCAGCCAGAAGACAGTCAACCTGGGTTGTTTGCCGTGATGGTGCGTTCGCTTGACACCATGGAAGCCGCGATCACACGCCATCATATGGCGATGGCCGAACCTGATCTCATCATCAGCGTGCCTAAAAACACATGCCAAGCGCATGAGTTCTATCGGGCCAAAGAAGTCAAGGAAGTGGGCAGGCGAGCTGCCTTACAAGCGATTGAGAGCTTCCGACCACGCCACCGAAGCCAGTGGCGTGGCTAGAAGACAATTTAAGCGGTAGACGGATTACTGCCCCGCTCTGTCGCGATCTCGAATGGCTTTAAATTCGTTGCCCTCATACCAATCAGGCCACTGATCGTTTTCTGAGAGATATCGGCCAACAACGTATAACAATTCCAAATCCTCGATCACGCCTCGAAAATCCCAGTCAGGATCAAATTCATCCGCAGGCTTGTGGTAGGCCACATTACGGTAGGTTTCATTCCACTCGATGCCATAGGCTTCACCAAATTCCCGATGGCGAATACCCCCTTTGGCATACAGAGCGGGTACGCCGACGCGGGCAAAGTTGAAGTGATCCGAGCGGTAGTAGAACCCACCTTCTGGTGTTGGCTCTGGCACCACTTCTCGGTCTTGCAAAACAACCGCCCTGGCGAGAATATCTTCCAATTCAGAGGAGCCGTAGCCCACCACCACCACATCTTCGGTCGGACCCACCAAACTCAAGGCGTCCATATTGATTGCAGCGACAGTTTGGTTGGTTGGGATCACTGGATTGTTGGCATAGTATCGTGATCCCAGCAGACCGTACTCCTCCAATGTGACCGCCACAAACAGCACTGTGCGCTCAGGCGCACCGACCGTGGCATACATACGTGCAATCTCGAGTAGACCCGCTGTGCCTGAGGCGTTATCAATCGCGCCATTGTAGATACCTGCTGAACCAGGCACCTGCAGGGTTCGGCCCAAGTGATCCCAGTGAGCCATGTAGACCACCGCCTCTTCAGGGCGTGTGTCTCCTGTCATTTGAGCAACAAAGTTATAAGAAATACCCCGACGAATGGCATTGGTCACCTCTGCACTCATGGTGGTATTCAAGCTCACCGCTTCGAATGTGGGTGATTTCGCAGCTTCGTGCAGGGCATCAAAATCCAGACCACTTTTGGCAAACAGCTCACGCGCCGCATCTATTGTGATCCATCCCTCCAAGGCACTAACGACCGCATCTGAGTCCGATGCAAGCTCGAACTGTGCCCCTGACCAGCTGTTGATCACCACTTCCCAGGGATAAGATGCCGGTGCCGTATCATGCACAATGATGGCTGCCGCTGCGCCTTGTCTGGCAGCCTCTTCATACTTGTAAGTCCAACGGCCGTAATAGGTCATCGCGCGGCCATTGAACAGCTCAGGATCAGCAGTCGCAAAACCAGGATCATTCACCAGAATCACCACTGTTTTGCCTTCCACATCAAGGCCCGCATAGTCATTCCAGTTATATTCTGGGGCGACCACGCCATAACCGACAAAGACCACCTCAGAATCGGTGACACCATGCGCCTCATTGCCTAAGCGGCGTGAGCCAATGATCATGTGCTCTGGATAATTAAACGCCCACGTCTCATCGCCATGAGTGAGTGTCATCGCTGTTCTTGATTGATTGGTGATTTCAACCATCGGGACAGGTTGCCGATAGCTTGGCCCCTCATCACCCACGTAGCCTGGCTCGAAGCCCATCGCATCGAACTGCTCGGTGAGATAGTCCAATGTCATTTGCTCACCAGACGTGCCTGGCGCACGACCACCAAAGGCATCCGAGGACAATGTCTCTAGGTGCGCCGCATAACTCGCCGCATCTCCCATCACGGGCTGAGGCAGTGGGTGGGCCTTGTCATAGGCGATCTCCTGCTTGGCGATCTCCTCAACGTCGTTGGTTTGTTGGCAGGCAGCCAAAGTCGTTACCAAGGCAGCGGCGCCTAGGCTCAAGAGCAATGGGTTGAATTTTGGCATAGTCGATCCTCTAGGTTATCTGTACAAGCGATGCCCTTATTGTAGCCCGTGACAGCCTTTTAGATCAGGCCAGCCTCAATCGCCTTAAGAACAGCACGGGTACGGTCTCGAACGCCCATCTTGGACAGAATGTTGGAGACGTGATTTTTGATGGTCCCCTCAGCGACATCCAACGCTCGGGCGATTTCTTTGTTGGAATAGCCACCAGCCATCAGCCTCAGAATTTCAGTCTCCCGCTGGGTCATGGCTTCAGGCTGCTCCAGTGCACTGAAAGAGGTTTGATGGCCCTTGAGCCCCTGCAGGAGACGATCAGTAATGGCTGGATTCACCAATGTATTGCCGGAAGCCAATGCACGTACCGCGTTCAAAAGCTCCTCTAAGGCCACATCCTTAAGGAGATAACCTTTGGCACCTGCTCGAATGCCTGCAAGCACCAATTCATCATCATCAAAGGTCGTCAGAATCAAGGTCGGTGGCTGCTGATCACGCGCTGCCAGTTCCTCAAGCACCTGTAGGCCATTGACGTTAGGCATCCGAAGATCCAGTAAAAGCACATCAGGACTGAGCTTGGGCATCATCTCGAGGGCCTCAGCCCCATCACTGGCCTCACCAACAACTTCAATGTCCTCTGCCAACTGCAAAAGTGACTTAACCCCTTGGCGGACTAGGGTTTGGTCATCCACGAGCATGACACGGATCATCTCTTCACCTCCGTTGGTAACCAAGCACGAATCCGAAACCCCACATTTGGCCCAGTGGAAATCTCCAAACGCCCACCGAACTCCCTCAGACGCTCGCGCATGCCATTGATTCCATTACCGGGGTTCAGCTCAGGTGTTCCCACCCCATCATCCTGCGCTGTCAGGGCGAGCCCCTCCGCATCGGATGCTAGCCCCATAACTAGCGACTCCGCTTGGGCGTGTCGCACTGTGTTCGTAATCACTTCTTGAGCACACCTCAGTAGAATTTGTGCGCGTTGGGGGTCAAGGGATGCCAGTCCCTCTGGAATATCGAATGTGATCTTGAGCTCTGGCACCCCGCGTGCCAGTGCCTCCAGCGCTTCTTTCAAGTTGACTTGATCTGCACTGCGAAGGTCACTAACCACTTCACGGACATCACTCAATAATAGCCGAGCAACCGATGTCGCACGCTCTACATGGACTTTGGTCTCTTCGTTGCAGGTATGGCTGGCGACTTCCAAATTCAGGGTGAGTGCGGTTAGGTGATGTCCCACCAAATCATGCAAGTCTCTGGAGATTCGGACCCGTTCGGCAATGCGCGTGTTTTGTGTTAACAATGACTGGGTCGCCAGCAATTGGGCATTGACACGCCTGAGGTCAGCTCTTGCTTGCACTTGCTGGAGGGCCAGTAAGGAAGCAATGAAGGGAAACAGCACCAAACCGAGGCTTGTGATGACAAAGACGAGCGCCAGCAGCACACTGCCCTCTGGCGACAAAATGACCCACAAGCCAACCACCAGTGCCAAAGCAGCCACCCAAGCCACCCCCAGAAAGGCAGGCAACAGCCAAGGCAGAACACTCGCAACCACCATCACCAAAATGATGCCAAGGCCAGATTCAGTGAAGTAATTGACGGCCATGGCGGACATCGACATGACCGCCAGTAGACCGATGCGAATCGGTAACGGTGCCCTTTGTTGCTGGCGGATGGCTGGATGAATGAAAGCCAACAAAAACAAAACCAAGGCCGACCACCATCCCACCACAGCGGTTGTCTGCGGTGGCTGTTCCAATAAGATGGGGAAAATAGCCAAGGTAATGGCCACAAGACACCAGACTAACAGGCCTAAATAGCGAAGCCAATCGACTGGCTGAAGGTTGGCGACAAAATCACTCAAGGGCCTCGACCACTGGCTCGATAGCTTTTCGTCGAGTCCTTCAGACAGAGAATCTGAAGAAATTTTGTCCCTGATCAACCTCTGGCTCATATTCTTATTTTAAACTGCGCACATCAGGATAAGCATAGGCCAGAAGTGATAGGTGAATTAGGTCATGTCAAAGCCCAAAAAACAAGATGTTATGCGTCTAAGAGATGTCTCAGGTGGCGCCGTTGCGCAGCTATTACGTCGTATCGGCTTGCAGTTTGAGCGGGTTCCCAGCACTGAGGACATTCCAGGTAGCTACTGGGGGGACGAGGAGGCTGGCTTGGTTGGGCAGCGTTTGTATGCGCGCAGTGATACGCCGATCCATTCTATTTTGCATGAAGCATGTCACTACGCCTGCATGGATGATGAAAGGAAAGCAGCTCTCAATACAGATGCCGGAGGTGACTATGATGAGGAGAATGCAGTCTGCTACCTACAGATTGTGCTCGCCGACCAGATCCCTCAATTTGGTAAAGAGCAGTGTATGAGGGATATGGATGCTTGGGGCTATACCTTCCGTCTAGGATCTGCCAAGAAGTGGTTCGAAAAAGACGCTGAAGATGCCCGACACTGGCTTGAGACACAGGGCCTACTCAAACTGGCCGAGCCCGAGAACGACGAGTCTGAGTAATCCAGTACGCTTGGTGCTTTGGCTTTGCCTGAGTCTATAAGCTCTGATTTTTAGATCCCCACCAAAATGAAAAAACCGCCGGATCCGGCGGTTTTTTCAGGACACATCGAAAACTACATACGTGTTCCTACATGCCGCGTCGCATCCAACCAAAGCCTGCGACTGTCAACATCATCAAGGCCAGCAACATCAAGCCCCAACGGTTGTTGGCAGGGATTGGCTGAGGATCCTCACCGACACAGCGAACAGTATAGGAGACTGGGAAGTCTACCTCTGTCGTGCCTACCAACTCGCCAGGAGGCGCTACTTCGATAAAGCCTTTGGATTCAAAGCAAGTCAAAGTGGCCTCATATACATCGGTA
>JALQZL010000260.1 GCA_023258355.1 Wenzhouxiangellaceae bacterium
AATATTGGATTATCATCATCAACCTCTACATTGTCCAATAATGATGATGATATTATTGTAACTAGAGATAGTATCGATAATAGGGATGACACGACTAGAGATGATGGATTGAAGTCCTTGGCCAATGTTCGGGAAGAGTCCTCGACGTCCTTTTCTAGTATGGCTACTATTCAAGTGTCCAATACTGGTCGCAATAAGATGGTGGTGGTGTCGGATAGTAATGGAGTTAAAACACCACAGGGTGGCAGGAGTGATAGTAATGGAGCTAACACTGTCAAGAGCAAGAGTGAAGCACCTGCGGCACCAACACCTATTCATGAGGGGATATTGCGACCTTCACATCATCATGAGTCGTCCAAAGCAACAACAACTGCAACAATGGGTGAAGAAGAAGTTGATGGGCATCATTCCAAATCGGTTCGATTTCATTTATCACCTTTGGAACGACAAAAGAAGATTGATGAAGATAATGCCAAGAAGAAAAGGGTGGTGACAAAGGTAGCAGCAGCTACTACTACGGAGGTTATCGTCGGCCAGGATCAATCTTTGCCATCGAAATCTTCCAGTATAGTCGTGGCAGCAGAGAATGTGGCATCTGAAGATGAGCAACAAGAGGATGAGGAATTTGCAATGTTTGTAGATGGATTAAGACGAGAGGTTGCGGGGGATCACACAAAGGTGAGTACAATTTTGAAACATTAATGTTACTCTGTACCGTTGTGTTCACACTAACTTTCTGGTATTCAAATCTGTTCAAATAATATCCTTTCTTCTTGTCATGCACACAGCTTTGGTCCGAGTTCCAATCCATCCTTGGACGTAAGCCACAGGAACACGTCCCGCTCTACCAACTCAATG
>JALQZL010000261.1 GCA_023258355.1 Wenzhouxiangellaceae bacterium
GGGCGATGTTGTCGAATTTGAAGCGCCAGGCGGTCTTCGCGCTTTTGAGATTGTTGAGGTCCGGTACGATACCTAAAGCGGTAATGCTTATATACCTCCCAAAGCTTGAGCACTGGTTGATACAGAACCGAACGCCAAAAGTTGTTTCCAAAGCACTTCGTGTAGGCAAGGTTGAGCCACTTGACGCCGATGGACACCTTGGGCAATTGCTGCTGGGTTATCCCACTGGTCAAGCACCGATTGATCGTTTGGTCATGGGCGCTCAGGTGGATGAAGCTCATTGGTTGACTGCTTCTTTGGTGCATCTGGTGCCCGACTTGAATGCTGTCTGGGTACGTCCGATGGAGGAGTGTCCAGCGGAACTGCTCTCGGCGGCACATACCTTCCTTAAGCAGTCAGGCTTGGATTGTGAAGTGGCCTCCAATGGACAGCTATTCATTCGATTAGAAAAAGCACCAGCTGTGCGCTTTGAGCCCTTGTGGCGTCTTGCCGGTGTCAGCATGGACGAACGGATGCCGGTGGGAGCGGGCGCAAAATATTGGATATCGCTGATGAGCGAAAGCCAGATTGTTATGCGCCAAGCGTTGGGACAGGCGCAGGCATCGATCGGCTTGGGCTTGTGGTTCTGGGGGATGGGTGCACTGTCTAAACGACCCCAAGCCGATGATTGGGTCCGATCAGTTTGGGCTTCAAGCGATGCATTAGAGGCACTTGGGCATTGGCTAGGCGTTGAGACACATAGAGCCGGCTGTGGTGAGACGCCAGCGCTAAGTGATGGGCTTTTTATGGAGTGGCCTGCCGATGAGAGTGACAATGACTCATCTGAGATTGATTCATTGGAGCGGATAGT
>JALQZL010000262.1 GCA_023258355.1 Wenzhouxiangellaceae bacterium
TGGGTGCCACTGCACGCCTCATATGTGAAGGAGTTTGAATAATGTCAGGCGGCAAGGGCGGGTCAACATCGTCATCGATCACGATCCCAGAATACATTGAAGAAGCAGCGCGCCGCAATTTGGCCAAAGCGGAAGGCATTAGCCAGATTGGCTACGTGCCATATTACGGGCCGGATGTTGCCGCGTTTACGCCGTTTCAGCAGGCTGGCTTCCAGCAGACCGCTGACGTTGCATCCGCGTTTGGCTTGGGGCCGCAGATGTCTCAGGCAGACGTCATGGGCGGCATGGCCCCGCCAACGCAATATGCGGGCGGCGTGTCTGGCTACAGCGCAGCGCCAATGTACGAGCAATCTGTTGCCGAGCTTGCGGCGAGACGCCCAGCGCAGAAAGAGTTTATTGACAGCTTCTTCATTGACCCCGTGACCGGCCAAGTCGGATCACGAGTCCAGCAGCCCGTTGACTATGGCCAATATATGACAGGCGCGCAGGAGCGTGAGCGCCAGCGTCAAAACGAGCTGGCGATTGCGCAGGCTCAAGCAATGGCTGGGCCGCAAAACGTATCTTACGAGATGACTAGCTTTGCGGCTAATCCAAACTTGGCCGTGCAGCCTAACGACCAAATATTTAACATTGCGCCGCCAGAGGTTCAGATTGCTCAGCAAATAGTATCAACTGACCCAACTAACCCGCAATACGACGAAGCATTCCAAACCGTTTACGATTATCAGGCTGCGCAGGCAGCGCAAGACCCGACAGGCCAATCAACTGGCTACGGGATAACGCCGGAGATGGTTGATGCGGCGGGTGTTGCGGCGTATTTGCCGCCATCAAATGTGCAGGCTTCC
>JALQZL010000263.1 GCA_023258355.1 Wenzhouxiangellaceae bacterium
GAGTTCGACTTATGTTATAGCAAACATTAATATTGGAATATTATATCTCTTCGCTGTTTCTTCTTTTGGTGTTTACGGTGTAATCATTGCAGGGTGGGCCAGTAATTCTAAGTACCCTTTCTTAGGAGCCCTTCGATCTGCTGCTCAAATGATTTCTTACGAAGTTTCAATTGGCTTTGTGATCATCACAGTTTTAATTTGCGTAGGCTCACTAAATCTAATTGATATTGTGGAAAGTCAAAAAAATCTTTGGTTTGCCATTCCATTGTTGCCAATGTTTGTGGTGTTTATTATTTCTGCTTTAGCGGAAACAAATAGACTTCCATTTGACTTACCTGAAGATGAAGCCACTCTTGTTGCAGGTTTCTTTACTGAGTATTCCTCGATTTCTTTTGGTCTCTTTTTCTTAGCTGAGTATGCCAACATGATTTTAATGAGCTCGCTTACGGTTATTCTGTTTTTAGGTGGTTGGTATCCACCATTAGATATCTTTCCTCTAAATGCTATTCCTGGGATCTTTTGGTTCACGTTAAAGGTTTTTTTGATTTTGTTTGTTTTTCTTTGGGTTAGAGCAACCTTCCCACGTTATCGATATGATCAGCTCATGCGTCTCGGTTGGAAGATATTTTTACCTCTAACTTTAGTATGGGTTGTTATTACATCTTCATTTTTATTTTATTTTGGATTATTGCCTAGCTGATGTCATTTATAACTAAATATATCAAATCATTTACCTTATTTGAGTTAATGAAAGGTTTAGCATTAACGTTGAGATACTTTTTTAAACCTAAAGTGACCATTAATTATCCCAATCAAAAAGGTCCATTGAGTCCACGATTTAGAG
>JALQZL010000264.1 GCA_023258355.1 Wenzhouxiangellaceae bacterium
AATAAATCTGATACTCAAAAAATAAATACAGTGAAATATGGTACTCTCGTTGCCGCAGAACCCGTTAAAATCAAAGGTGAGGATGATGGGCTAGGTGCTATTACTGGAGGACTATTAGGTGCTGTTATTGGTTGCGGTGAGGGTATTTTTGATGACGAATGTCGCGATACAGTAGCTGTTGTTGGTGCTATTGGTGGCGCCATTATAGGAAATGCGGTAGCATCAAGACTTGGTGATCATAATGGTTTTCAATATGTTGTAGATATTGAAGACAGCGATGAAGATATATCTATAGTTCAGTCAGGTGATGAGCAAATCCCAATCGGATCAAAAGTTACTATCTCCATAGGAACAAATACAAGAATAATAATTTCGGAATAAATATTTTAAGTGGCGGAAGGACTGGGATTCGAACCCAGGAAAGAGTTGCCCCTTTGCCGGTTTTCAAGACCGGTGCTTTCAACCGCTCAGCCATCCTTCCGAATAAGCAGTAATAGACGTTATTTAATAACGATTATAATTTAAAAAACAACCGGAAATTAAAAACTAAGCCTGAGAACCGTCAACTTTTCTTATACTAAAGATTGTCCCTAGCATAAAAACGATAACGGAGGAGGGGAATAATAAATATCCAATAGTGTAGGTATCAGGATAGTATTGCATTCCAAAATAAAGAACTATGGCATTTAATAAACATAACAGTAATAAGATGTAATTTGCGCCAAGCTTGCTTAAGACAGATGCAAGAGGCTTAAGTATTACCATTAAAGCGCTAACAGCAAAGATTACGGCAGGGATGACATTCATTAAAAGCCCCATTGATTCTGAATAAGAATAATCAG
>JALQZL010000265.1 GCA_023258355.1 Wenzhouxiangellaceae bacterium
GTTTACGAGCTAGCTATCTTAGGCATGGGTTTAGATGGACATTTTGCTTCTATTTTTCCTGAGATGTCGAATTTAGATAAAGCGCTGACTTCTTTGGATCCAATAGAAATGGTAGATGATGGTTTTCCGGAAGTTCCAAGAATTAGCATGACCCTCAATGAAATTGATAAAGCTAAGGAAATCATTCTGCTTATCAGTGGTCAGGAAAAGATAGATTTACTATTAAATTTAACTGCTGACTCTAACCTCCCAATTAAATATTTAATTGAAAGAACAAAACATAAGCTTTTAATTACTACATCTGCTTAAGTTTTTGTTAAAATTCTCAACCTCGGAGAGATGGCAGAGTCCGGTTTAATGCACCATCTTGGAAGGGTGGCGTACCGCAAGGTACCGAGGGTTCGAATCCCTCTCTCTCCGCCATTAGAACAACTATGAAAGAATCATTTGCTTATACATTTTTAGATTTGTATTTGACTCACTCACAAGAAATTTATCAGCAAGATAGCGAGTACATTGTTTCTGGCCATGAAAGATTTGTATTGTATGAAATTTATAGACGATATCATGAAGGCATTGAGCCTTTTAATTTATTTTGGATTGAAAAAACGCTTGGCCTTTCATTTCCTACAGTAAAGAAAATGGTTAAAAAATTTGTTGATTATGGATATATTGAAATTAAACAATCTTTAAAAGATAAAAGAAATAAACAACTTTTTCCTACAAATAAGTTAATCAATGGAATTGAAGCCTTCGAGGCTTTTAAGGAATCTTTAGTTAAAAAAGCTATTTCTTCAGAAAAAAATCTTCTGA
>JALQZL010000266.1 GCA_023258355.1 Wenzhouxiangellaceae bacterium
GCCAGGGTTTCAACCAAGCCGAAATCACTTTGCTCCACAAATCCAATCAATCGCTTAGCTACTGACTTATAGTCCAAGGTGTCTTCAATTTGGTCCGTCAGCGCTGCGCGCCGAACATCGGCATTCATCTCAATATTGAGACGTACCGTTTGCTTAATCTCACGTTCCCAGTCGAAAATGCCAATGACTGTTTCGATGTCTAGGTCGCTGATAAAAACGATATCCATGCTGCTCCTTGAGGTTTTGGGCGTTTGGGTCATTAACCATCGTCAGCCTCATTTTACGGCGGACTTGGCTCAACCATTGTCAATGGGGGTGAGCTCATCCAGTGGCCATCTGGGTTTGACCTCAATCAGGCCGTCCATCAGTCCTTGCTGACGGCGATGCCAGCCTGCCCAAGCGATCATGGCCCCGTTGTCTGTACACATGGCCAACGGTGGATAGTACACCCGCCCAGGCAAGGCACGATCGAGTGTTTGGCGAAGCTTTTCGTTGGCACTGACACCACCGGCGATCACCAGTCGCTCTAGGCCTGTCTCTTTTAACGCGCGCTTGCATTTTAAGACGATGGTCTCTACCACAGCCCACTCAAAGCCTGCGGCAATGTCGGGATAGTCGGTGGAGTCGCACTGGCCGATCAGGGTTCTGGTGTGGGTTTTTAAGCCTGAGAAGCTAAAATCCAGTCCTGGGCGGTTGACCATCGGTCGTGGAAAATCAAAGCGGGTGGGGTCGCCCGATTGAGCCAATTGGGCGACTTCACGGCCACCCGGAAAGCCAAGGCCCAACAGCCTTGCGGTCTT
>JALQZL010000267.1 GCA_023258355.1 Wenzhouxiangellaceae bacterium
AGTTAACCAATTAACCATTATTAGGAATCCAGTGATGCTAAATAACAAAACTAATTTTAATTGTTTGAATATGTTTAATAATATTTTAATTTTTTTTTGAAATATAACCACAAAGATTAACAAGAAAGCTGTCCAAATAGTTCTATGTATCGTTATCTCAATTGGATTAGCGAAATTAATAAATTTAAAATATAAAACACCAAGAATTCCCCACCATAAAGATGCAGAAGCGGTTAAAATAATTCCTTTTAGCTGATCTTGTTGCATTGAAGTAAAAAATGGGTGAAATATAATTAAAATTTAACTATAAAGATATAAATACTTATACGGTGAGATGGGTGAGTTGGTTTAAACCAGCGGTTTGCTAAACCGCCGTACGGTTGAAAAGCCGTACCGAGGGTTCGAATCCCTCTCTCACCGCCATTTATCTTTTGAAGATACTATCCAATCTAACTTCAGGTTCGTTAAGTACAACTTTGTAAACATTAATGTTTTCAATAACTCGTTGAACATAATTTCTAGTTTCAGTGAATCTTATTAACTCTACCCAATCAACAAAATTTATTTGTCCTCGATTAGGATCTCCGTATCTTTTTAGCCAAGCTTTAATTCTATTTGGCCCAGCATTATAAGCTCCAATTGCAAATGGAAAAACTCCATCATAATCTTCTAACAACATATTAAAATAATAGGTTCCAAGTTTGACATTGTAGTTAGGATCTTTAGTCAAAGAAGTTTTACTATAGGGAACACTAATATTTTTTGCGACTAATCTTGCAGTAGCTGGCATTAGTT
>JALQZL010000268.1 GCA_023258355.1 Wenzhouxiangellaceae bacterium
TGGTTATCGAACCTGGCCTGACCGATCTTCAATACGGTCAGATGCTAAGCGAAGAAGAATACATGGACGCGCAGGACACCTATGGCATGGACGCGTTCACCGCGAACATCGGTGCCGAAGCAATCCGAGAAATGTTGGCACAAATCGACCTTGAAGCCGAAGCAGAGCAGCTGCGCGCTGAGCTGAAAGAGGCGACTGGCGAACTTAAGCCAAAGAAGATCATCAAGCGTCTAAAGGTTGTCGAAAGCTTCCTTGAGTCTGGCAACCGTCCAGAATGGATGATTTTGACAGTTGTTCCTGTGATCCCACCAGAATTGCGCCCATTGGTGCCGTTGGATGGAGGTCGTTTTGCGACGTCTGATTTGAACGACCTTTATCGTCGTGTGATTAACCGTAACAACCGTCTAAAGCGTTTGATTGAACTGCGCGCGCCTGACATCATCGTGCGAAACGAAAAGCGGATGTTGCAGGAATCTGTTGATGCCTTGTTTGACAATGGCCGTCGTGGTCGTGTCATTACAGGTTCGAACAAGCGTCCATTGAAATCGCTTTCAGATATGCTGAAGGGTAAGCAGGGCCGTTTCCGTCAGAACCTTTTGGGGAAACGCGTCGACTTCTCTGGTCGTTCTGTGATTGTGACGGGTCCCGAGTTGAAACTGCATCAATGTGGTTTGCCCAAGAAAATGGCGCTCGAGCTGTTTAAACCATTCATCTACAGCCGCCTTGAGGCCAAAGGTCTGTCGTCCACCGTGAAACA
>JALQZL010000269.1 GCA_023258355.1 Wenzhouxiangellaceae bacterium
AGGTGTTAGGTACAATGTTTTGGGAATATATTGGTGACAATAAAGAAGCAGACTTAGGTGCACAACATGGCGAGTATTGTGTTTCCAAAAACCCTAGTGCATTTGAATTGATAGATCATGCACCATATAGAAAAAATACAGCAATTTTATACAATCCAGGTGCAACAGGCCATTGGCATTCTGCACCAACACACGAAGTTTTGTTTGAAAACAAAGTTCCATATACAGTTAGAAGAAGTATTATTGCTAGGTATTGTTTTAATTAGGAGAGGTGGCTGAGTGGCTTAAAGCACTTCCCTGCTAAGGAAGAGTACGGGTTACCGTACCGAGGGTTCGAATCCCTCCCTCTCCGCCAGGTTTATATATAAATATTATACATGAATATAAAAGATTTTTTGAAAAGCATTGGTTGTGACGGTAACTACTTAAATAAGTTTCGACAGTCTAGTAGTCTTACTTACACGCCTCATAAAGATTACGAGAATACGCCATGGCTAAACTTTGATGATAAATCTGTTTTAGTATATTTAAAAGGTAATCACAGAGGTATAAGAAAGGTTGTTGAAAAAGGTGCTAATCCAGAAACTATAAGTCACTCACGGTTACCTAATCCAGGTGCTTCGCATATCTTTATTCCTTTAGTTGATCCTATATACCATTTCTTTGGAGGGTACTTTTCTGGTACCATGCGATTAAAAGACGAAATAATATCACCTTACTTTGATCCAAACGCAGAGTTT
>JALQZL010000026.1:0-4420 GCA_023258355.1 Wenzhouxiangellaceae bacterium
AATCGTCGAGAGGTCTCACCACAGCGGCTCACCAGTTATCGAGACCGCTGGTATCTGGATGCCTGGTGCCATCAAGCAGAAGGCTTGAGAAGCTTCGCGCTTGAGCGAATTCGGGCGATGGAAGTGTTAGATGAATTGGCCACTGAAGTGGCGATGTCTGAAATCCAAGCAGAGTTAGATCAAGCTTTTGGGATTTTCTCAGGCCCGGCTGAGCATAAAGCACAGTTGGTATTCACCCCGGAGGCAGCGCGCTGGGCCTCGGAAGAGCAGTGGCATCGGGATCAAGCAGGCCAGTGGCTGGGTGATGGGTCTTATCTACTGACTTTCCCTTACGGACAAAGCCGAGAGCTGATCATGGAAATCCTTCGTTACGGGTCGGATGTCGAGGTGCAAGGACCCTCTGATTTGCGTGAGCAGGTAGCCAAGGTCCTCCAAGCAGGTGCTGCCCGTTATCAGTAGGCGAAGGTTTTGGCGGTTTAACATGTTTGTCATGTAACGCTGGTGCAATGAAGGAGAACAGATTGCCCAAGGCAGGATACAAAAGCATGAAACCGCAGCGGGTTTTGATAATCGAAGATGATGAATCCATTCGTCAGATGGTGGTATTCAATTTACAACGGGCTGGTTTTGATGTCATTACCGCCAGCACATGCCAAGAAGGCCGAATTGCGTTGGCCGATCAACGACCAGATATCGTCTTACTCGATTGGATGCTGCCAGATTCCAATGGCCCAGAATTTGCAAGATCAATTCGGAGAGATGACCTCACTAAAGACATACCGATCATCATGCTGACGGCCAGAACAATGGAAGATGACAAGGTGGCGGGCTTAGACAGTGGTGTGGATGATTATGTGACCAAACCTTTCTCTCCCAGAGAGCTGATTGCTCGAATCAAGGCGTTGTTGCGCCGCACTGCGCCCGCCGGAGATGGTGAGGAAATCAGGCTTAATGGGTTGAGATTGAATTTAGAGACCTATCGTGTGTATGCCAATGATGAGTCAGTCCACATGGGGCCGACAGAATTCAGGCTACTGAAGTTTTTTATGACCCATCAAGAGCGTGTCTACAGCCGAAGCCAATTACTAGATTATGTCTGGGGCAGTGGTGTTTATGTGGAGGAGCGTACAGTGGATGTGCATATCCTAAGGCTTCGAAGCGCCCTGAAAGATAGCGGCTACGATCGATTCATACAAACCGTGAGAGGCGCTGGTTATCGATTCTCTGCCGAGAAGCATCGATAAATGGAGAGGCATCGTTAAATGAAGGGTGTTTGGCTCAGCGAGCTGTTCATCGCCTGCGCACTCGTCTTGGGTCTGGGCTTGTTATTTGCCTCACTTGGCTTGGGCGCGTTGGGACTTTTGGTGGGTTTGCTGCTCTACCTCGCCCACCACCTTCGTCAGCTCTATCGCATGGAGCGTTGGCTTCGGGTTGGACGACTGCGAAACCCACCAGAAAGTTGGGGTGTGTGGGGCCATGTCTATGAGCATTACTATCGCTGGCAAAAGCGCTACTACAGTCGCAAGAAGAAGCTGGGGAAGGTGATTCGAGAGTTCAGAGATTCAACCGCAGCGATGCCCGACGGCACGCTGGTCTTGGATTCACATTTTGCTATTTTGTGGTTTAACGATGCTGCGGAAAAAATGCTTCGCTTATCAAGCCAGCGAGATCTTGGGCAATCGATTCTAAATTTAGTCCGTAGCCCAATGTTTCGAGATTATGTGCATTCAAAATCGTATGATGTGCCCATCCAGTTTCCATCACCTCAGAATGATGAGGTCCTCCTCTCAGCTCGACTGATTCCCTATGGGCGCGAGCAATACTTGTTGCTGTTGAGAGACATCAGCCGTATCCAGAGACTACAAACCATGCGACGCGATTTCGTGGCCAATGCCTCGCATGAACTGCGCTCGCCTTTGACCGTGATCTCTGGTTACCTGCAGGCACTGCCAGACAGTGGTGTACTGCCACCGGAATGGCACGAGCCGATAGAGGAAATGCAGTTTCAATGCAGGAGAATGTCAGGCTTAGTTGAAGATTTGCTTGAGCTGTCTCGCCTAGAAACTGAAATTACAGATGCCTCTAGTGAATTGAAGGTGGATGTGTCTGATTTGATCGCTCGGGTCATTCAAACGGCGCAAAGTGAAGATGGTGATCAACATCCCATTGAATTTAATAAAAAAACGGATCAGGGGCTTTGGGGTGTTGAAAGAGAGTTACACAGCGCTTTTTTCAATCTCATCAGCAATGCCCTACGGTACTCAGACCAGGGTCGTCCTGTGATGGTTTCTTGGTTTATCAATCCCCAAGGCGAGGGTGTATTTAGTGTTGAGGATCAAGGCATTGGGATCTCAGAGAAGCATCTTCCTTTTATCACCCAACGCTTTTATCGTGTGGATACCGCCAGAAATCAGGTCAGAAGCGGCACGGGCTTGGGACTGGCGATTGTTAAGCATGTCCTTCAGCGCCATGGCGCAAGACTCGAAATTGAGTCTTCTGTGGGCGAGGGAAGTGCATTTCGGTGTATATTTCCCCCTGGCCGTTTGTGCGCACCCATCAACCGACCATTGCCCCTGAGCGATGGTCATGAAAATGAAATGCCAATACCGTTAAATAAAGAATCTGTCACTCAGTGATCACGGAGCCTATGATGATGTCGAAATACCTAAACACCGGATTAATCACCCTTTGGATGAGTGTCTTGGCTTCTCCACTTTGGGCGCAAACAGAGGTCGATCCAGCACTGCCAGACTATGAGCCGGTGTCTGGGATTTCTGGCAACCTCTCCTCGGTGGGATCAGACACGCTCAACAATTTGATGACGCTGTGGGCTGAGGAATTTCAGACGATTTACCCAAACGTCAATATTCAGATTCAAGGCGCAGGCACTTCTACGGCACCTCCTGCCATGACTGAGGGCACAGCCAATTTTGGCCCGATGAGCCGCCGTCCGCGCCAAAATGAGCAACAAGCATTTGAGGAAAGACATGGCTATCCGCTCACTGTGGTGGGTGTCGGTGTCGATACCATCGCAGTGTTTGTTAACCGAGACAATCCAATCGAAGGCTTGACCATTGAGCAAGTGGATGCCATTTTCTCTGCCACTCGGCGTTGTGGCGGTGCTGAAGACATCACCCGTTGGGGTCAGGTGGGTCTGGAGGGCAGCTGGGCCAATCGGGACATCGCCTTGTATTCACGCAATGCGGTCTCTGGGACTTATGGGTACTTCAGGCAATTTGCGTTATGTGATGGAGACTTTAAAGATTCGATTAACGAGCAACCCGGCTCGGCCTCCGTTGTTCAGGGTGTGGCTGAATCGATCAATGGCATTGGCTACACAGGCATTGGGTACGCGACCTCAGGCGTGAGGGCAGTGCCTGTTGGAAACCCACCTGTGCCGCCCAACAAGGAAACAGCCGCCTCGGGTGATTACCCACTGGCAAGGCTTTTATATGTCACGGTGAATAAGCATCCCAATCGTACGTTGCCACCTTTGGAGCGTGAATTCTTCAAAATGGTGTTGTCCAAACAGGGTCAAGAGGTGGTGGTCAGGGATGGCTATATCCCACTGCCAGCTGCGGTGGTAGAGCAGTTCAGGGCTGAGTTGGCGCTCGACTGAAATAGACAATGACCAAAGCTGTCTCACCAATTGAGAGGAATGCGGAGGCAGCGCGGCGTCGCCACCGACAGCGGCGTGGCTGGCGTGATCTTGGCACCCGCCTCATGGTCTCAGCCGCAGGTTATGGCGTGATTCTCTCGCTCACACTGATTTTTATTTTTCTGTTCATTGAAATTGTCCCACTGCTGAGAAGCGCCAGCTTGGGTGACCCTGTCAGCTTTCAGATAGACGAAGAGACAGAGCAGTCCGGCCAGCGACGATTGCTCTACATGGCCAGCGAGCGATATCAAGAAGCCGCGGTCCAATTCTTTTCCGATGGGCAGGTTGAATTCTTTGTGCCCACCAGTGGCGCGTCTATCGCCACTTCACGGGTAGATACCGAAGGGCATGAGATTACCAGTTTTGGCCATGGTGAACCAAGGACTCAGATGGCGGTCTTTGGTCTGGATGATGGGCGCATGGTGATCGTCAAGCACGAGTATGACATTACTTATCCTGACGACATCCGCCAAGTGACGCCGAAGCTAAGCTACCCCATGGGACAAGCGCTGCAAGTCATGGATCCGGATGGCCAAGCGTTGCGGCAGGTGGCGATACAAGAGGGTGAGCGAGGCATCACCATCGTGGCAGTGACAGCCGATAATCGGATGCTTCTGAAACGGTTTGTGGCGCGTCGGTCCTTTCTAACGGGCCAAACAGAATATCGTGCCACGGATGCTGTTCTCCCCAGTCCACCCGCAAGCATTGATAAATTATTGCTAGACATTACCCAAGAAAATCTCATGGTGGTTGATGCCGCTA
>JALQZL010000026.1:4430-15451 GCA_023258355.1 Wenzhouxiangellaceae bacterium
AATGGGATGCATTACTACGATATTTCGGTGCCCAGCCAAGCAAAGCTTCTGGATTCAACCCTTCTGGTGTCGCGGGCGGCAGCCGAGCAGGGCACAAGTGTGACGGCTGTCAGTTATTTACTCGGTACCGTCTCAGTGATTGTCGGCCGAAGTGACGGCAGCCTGAGTCAATACATGTTGGTTCGGGACGAAGACAATATTGGCCGTATTGAACGCATTCGGGAATTTGAGTCACATCCAGGTGCCATCACGCACATTTTCCCTGAGTTCTCTCGCAAAGGATTCAAAGTGGGGGATGCTGCTGGTCATGTGGGTCTGCACTTTGGTACCTCCACCCGAACCCTTTTGATCGAGGAGGTTCTGGATCAAGCGGTTGAGCGCGTGGCCATTTCGCCAAGAAATGATGGTGTTCTCTATGCCAGCCGAGACGGTCAGACCTATTATCGAAGCCTGTGGAATGAACACCCTGAGTCCTCTATCAGTTCGCTTTGGCGTAAGGTCTGGTACGAGGGTCGGAATGGCCCTGACTATGTGTGGCAGTCATCTTCAGCCACTGATGAATTTGAACCCAAATTTTCACTGATGCCGTTGACGCTGGGAACGCTCAAGGCAGCGTTTTACGCCATGTTATTTGCCATGCCACTGGCTATCTGTGGTGCGGTGTACACCGCTTATTTTATGCACCCGACCATCCGAGGTTGGGTGAAGCCGACCATCGAAGTGATGGAGGCCTTGCCCACCGTGATTCTCGGATTTTTGGCGGGCCTTTGGTTTGCCCCCTTTGTCGAGAACCACTTGCCTGCGGTGTTCTCAGTCTTGGTGGTGTTGCCAGTGGTGATGCTCGCAACAGCCTTCGCTTGGCGAAAAGCCCCCGCCGTAATACGTCACCGTATTCCAGAGGGCTGGGAATCCGTGATTCTGATTCCTGTCATCATCGCCTCGACGTGGGCGTGTGTGGCGCTAAGCCCCGGGATAGAAGTGGCCTTTTTTGATGGCAGTATGCGCCAGTGGTTCACTGACATTGGGGTGACCTATGATCAGCGCAATGCGCTGGTGGTTGGCATTGCCATGGGTTTCGCTGTCATTCCAACTATCTTTTCCATCGCCGAGGATGCTGTGTTCAATGTACCGAAGCACTTGACGCAGGGTTCGCTGGCGCTTGGGGCCACGCCATGGCAAACCATGCTGGGCGTCGTGCTCCTCACGGCCAGTCCGGGCATTTTCTCTGCGTTGATGATCGGTTTTGGACGAGCCGTTGGAGAGACGATGATTGTCCTGATGGCGACAGGCAATAGCCCAGTGATGAACTTTAATATTTTTGAGGGCATGAGAACACTCTCTGCCAACATAGCCGTTGAGATGCCGGAAGCGGCTGTCGGCGGCACGCATTATCGCCTGCTATTCTTAGCGGCCCTTGTGCTGTTTGGGTTCACGTTCGTGCTCAATACCATCGCAGAAATTGTTCGCCAGCGTCTGAGAACGCGCTACAGCTCGCTTTGATAAACGGGATGAATATCAGTGATTCGTAAGTGGTTCAAAAGTGGTGATCCGTGGATTTGGCTGATTGGTGGTGCCGTCACCATCAGCGTGATCATGGTGATTGGACTGCTGTTGATGATCGGCGTGCGAGGGTTGGGCCATTTTTGGCAGCCCCCTATTGTGGAAGCAACCTTCACCTCAGATTCTGCCGATGAGCAAAGGAACGTCCTTGGAACGATTCGCAGCCTAGAGACTGTCTCAGCACAGTCGGTGAGAGAGTCTGGGGTATCTGTGCCACCGGCGCAAAATTTTGTTGACCGCTATTTGTTCAAACTGGGTAATCGTGATCTGACAGGACAGGATTTTGAGTGGTTTATTGCAGATCGCTTGTCAGATTTTCGCTATCCACTCGATGCGATTCAGCTTCAACGGCGTGAGTGGGGTGATTTCTTCGGTTACCTTGAAGCCATTTTAGAGGATGGTGAGGTGGTGGCTGAAGGAGAGGCTGCCTTCGATGTCTTGGCTGAACGTCTGGCGCGCACGAGCGAAATCATGCGCCAAATTAATCACATTGAGCGCTATGAGATCGGCGACATCAACAAGAAAATCGAAGCTCAGCGGCTGGAGCGCCGACGTGTTGAGTTGGCAAATAATTTGGCTCCTGAAGAGAAGTCACGCCGCTTTGCTGAGATTGAATCTAATGTGGCACAACTCAACGCTGAGTATGACGTGCTCTTCACCGAATTACGGGCTGTGCGCGATCGCTCTTTGCGAGATGCCTTGGTCGCCCGCACCCCAGATGGACGGACGGTCACCATTCCCTTTGCCAATGTGGTGCGTGCCACACGGGCGAACGCGATGGACACAGGTGAAAAGCTCGTTGAATATGGCGCGAGATTTTGGGAATTCTTGAGCGAGTATCCCCGGGAGGCCAACACCGAGGGGGGTATTTTACCGGCCATTTTTGGCACAGTGATGATGGTAATGATCATGTCGATCGTTGTGACACCTTTTGGTGTGTTGGCGGCCATTTACTTAAGAGAGTATGCCAGTCAGGGCCCCATCACTCGAATGGTCCGAATCTCTGTGAACAACTTGGCAGGCGTGCCATCTATTGTCTTTGGAGTCTTTGGATTAGGCTTCTTTGTCTACTTTTTGGGCGGCAATATCGATCGGTGGTTCTACCCCGAGGCGCTTCCAGCCCCAACATTTGGCTCTCCAGGCCTGATCTGGGCCTCACTGACCTTGGCCTTACTCACTCTGCCAGTCGTGATTGTCTCGACAGAGGAGGGCCTCACCCGGATACCCAAGGCCATGCGCGAGGGTTCTCTGGCCCTGGGTGCCACCAAGTCAGAGACGCTTTGGAAGGTGATCGTTCCGGTCAGTACACCTGCGATGATGACAGGCCTCATCTTGGCTGTCGCGCGAGCGGCGGGTGAGGTGGCGCCATTGATGCTGGTCGGTGTTGTCAAACTCGCCCCCAATTTACCCGTCGACGGTGAGTTTCCATTCGTCCATCTGGAAAGACGCATCATGCACTTGGGTTTTCACATATATGATGTCGGGTTCCAAAGCCCCAACGTGGAGGCTGGTCGACCTTTGGTCTATGCCACCGCCTTGATCTTGGTATTGTTGATCTTGTTACTTAACCTCACAGCCATCGCTATCCGTAATCGCCTGCGCGAGCGATACAAAAGCGACAGTGATTAAACATTAGATTGGAATTGAATTATGGTGACGACCATCAATCAAAACGCCGGCTTAGATGCTAACCGACCGCATCTGAAATTAGACCATGAGTCCATTGCCTTAGAGGCCACTGGACTGAATCTGTATTACGGTGAGACACAGGCGTTAAAAGACATTTCTATGCAGATAGCCTCTGAGCGTGTCACAGCTTTTATCGGTCCCAGTGGCTGTGGCAAGTCCACATTACTTCGTTGTTTCAACAGAATGAATGACCTAGTGGATACTTGCCGAATTGAAGGCTGTATTGAGATTGATGGTGAGGATATCTATCACCCCTCGGTTGACGTCCCTGAACTGCGCCGCAAAGTGGGTATGGTGTTTCAAAAACCCAATCCATTCCCAAAATCGATCTATGACAATATTGCCTATGGATTGCGTCTGCAGGGTGTCAAAAGTAAGCGGACTCTGGATGAGGTGGTTGAGCGTTCACTTAAAAAAGCGGCACTGTGGGATGAGGTCAAAGACCGTTTAGATGACAACGCCTTTGGTTTGTCTGGGGGGCAGCAGCAAAGGCTGGTGATCGCGCGAGCCATTGCCATTGAACCAGAGATCATTTTGCTCGATGAGCCTTGCTCTGCCTTGGATCCGATCTCCACAGCCAAAGTCGAGGAGCTCATCATTGATCTCAAAGAATCCTATACCATCGTCATTGTGACGCATAATATGCAACAGGCAGCACGCGTCTCAGACTTCACCGCCTACATGTATCTCGGTGAGCTCATTGAATATGATGACACGGCGAAGTTATTTACCAACCCAAGTAAGAAGGCGACAGAGGACTACATTACGGGACGGTACGGCTAAGTCACTGGCTTTGCCGTTCACATAGGAATTGATTATGGAAGAGCATTTTCACCAACACATTTCAAGGCAATTCAATCAAGAGCTTGAGTCGCTTCGACAAGACGTCATGACCATGGGTGGTCTGGCTGAGCAAATGATTCTCGATGCGGTCAATGCGCTGATCAATGGCGAATCGGTTCGTGCTGAGCAGGTCATTGAGAATGACCACCAGGTCAATGAAATGGAAAAGCAAATTGACCAGCAATGTATCCAAATTTTGGCACGCCGACAGCCTACCGCCAGCGACCTTCGGTTGGTGATGGCCATCATCAAAACAGTCAATGACATTGAGCGAGTCGGTGATGAGGCCGAACAGATCGCCAAAATGGCGATCCGCTTAGTGAGCCGTGATCGTCCCAGAAATAATTACCGAGAAATCGAGGCCATGGGAAGCCATGTACGAGCGATGATTCGGGATGCCTTGGATGGGTTCGCTCGGCTTGAGCCTGAGGTGGCTGTTCAGCTGAAACGACAAGATGAGAAGGTGGATGCTGAGTACGAGGCTATTTTGCGCCAGTACTACAGTTATCTTGTTGAAGAACCCCGTAATACCAGCCGGATCCTAGATTCTATTTGGATTGCGAGATCTCTAGAGCGCATCGGTGACCACGCCAAAAATATCGGTGAATACATCGTCTATATGGTGGAAGGGAAGGACATCCGTCGGGCCACAGCCGAAGAGATTGAAAAGAGTCTGGTTGATGCCACTCACTGAGTCTGTGGGATAAAAACGATCATTTAAAAGCCCCCGATTGGGGGCTTCTCACGTTTTGAGAAAAGGCCTTGGTCTAATGGCTCCATCAACCCCAGATGGAGATAGAAAATGCCTTACTCACAAGCTCAACGCAAGCAGATACAGCCGGGTCAGCAGTGGCTCTGGGTGAAAGCGGTCCGCCATTGGGCCCTTTTTGTCCTCAGAGAGTCAATGGCCCTGGCGCTGCTTTTATTCACCCAAATTGGGTTACTCGTGATCTTTGGTGCGCTGCTCTGAGATCACGCCGCCTGTGTGCTGATTTGCTCATCGCCAGACTGGCTCTTCTTGGGGCCATCGATGAGTGCTTGACGTGTCGCCTCAACAATCAAGTCAACCTCAGCAGTAGTCGTCGCAAAGACGGGTGTGAATCTGAGTGAATTCTCACCGCCATGAATAACGTTAATGCCTTTCATGCGCATATATTCTTCGGTTGAATGCGCACCATAGGCTTTGTATTTGTCATGGTGAAGTTCCACCGAAAATAAGAGGCCAGTGCCTTGAACAGCCACAATCGCATCACCCAGCTCGTTTTTTAGTTGACCGAACTTCTCCAAAAACTCATGGCCACGTTGGATGATGTTGGCTCTCAGCGCTGGGGTAATGCTTTCAAGAACGGTCGTGCCGACATCCAACGCCCGCGGGTTTGCGGTCATGGTGTTGCCGTAAATTCCCCGACGGTAGAGCTCGGCAGCCCTTTGGTTCATTGCCAAGACTGACAGCGGGTACTGGCCAGCATTCAGTGCCTTTGAGTAGGTTTCCATGTCAGGGGCCGGCAGTGACTCAAAGCCGGGATAGTCGACGATAGACAGGGTGCCTGTCGCGCGTAAGCCTGCTTGAATGGAATCGACGAGTAGCACAGTGCCATGCGCCTCGGTGAGTTGTCGGGCTCTTAGATAGAACTCAGGTGTGATGGCGGCACCCGGATTACCCTCACCCATCACAGGCTCCATAAAAAAGGCCTCAATAAAAACCTTATCTTCCTCAGCTTGCGCGAACACCGACTCTAAGTGCGCGACATCATTTGGTCGGACCGTGAGAAGGCTGTCTTGATCTCGGTAGGAAGCCAAGTGCGCCATGTAGGTTGGGCGTGTTGAATCTGAGTATCTCGCAGGACGGTCCGTGCGACCATGGAAGCCGCCTGCCAAAGAAAGGTTCTTGATTTTGTAACCGGCTTTCGGGCCTGATGGGTCTGTCATATGCTTGGCATTGACATCGGCAATTCTTGCCCCCACAGAGACTGACTCTGAACCTGAGTTCATGCATAAGAATTGACTGTACGGACAACCAGTCTCACGGGCGTGGCCAATCTCACGGCGCAAGGCATTGTTGAACCTCAGGTGAGAGAAACTGGGTGTCATGATGTTTGCCATCACCTGTGCCTGAGACATGGCCTGAATAACATGTTTCGGTGAGTGGCCAAATCCGAGCATGCCATAGCCGCCTGAGTCATGAAGCACCCGACCCTTGACGGTGATGATCCAAGGCCCCTGGCCCGCGAGCGCCACGTAAGGCTTCACAGCATCATTGGCATAGAAGTTGACATAGCCCGCTTGAAGCGCCTCTTTGATGGCGTGTTCATCCTGGTCAACAAGCTCTGGGTAGGCATGCGCCCAGCACTCGATGACGCCACAAGCACGATCAACCGCCTCAACAAGGTCAGGATCAGTGGCTGCGAATTGCTCAATGATGGTGTCACTGAGTCCCTCGGTCAGCGCTTTGCCTGGCCGGCTCCGTAACAGGTTCAATTTCTCGATAATCGCCGTCATCGCAGTACTCTCATCGGGTTTGCCTTATTTTATCAGGAACAACTCAGGCCGTCTCTACACGCGCCGGCTCGCCCTGATGCTGCGCCAATGCCCACGAAACATGTTCTCTGACCAACGCCGAGGGGTGGTCCTGTCGGGCGCGAAGCGCTTCAATCACGCGCTTTGTGGTGGGCGCATTACCCAGCGCCACGGCGATGTTCCGTAGCCAACGCTCATGGCCGATCCTTCGGATAGCACTGCCTTCTGTTTTGGCTAAGAAAGTCGGCTCATCCCACAAAAAAAGGGTCACAAGCTCGCCCGCATCCAAATCTTTCCTTGGCTTAAAGTCGTCAATTCGGGTCGGCTGCGCATAACGATTCCATGGGCAAACAGCTTGGCAGTCATCACAGCCATAGATGCGGTTCCCCATCGGTTTGCGAAACTCCTCGGGTATGTTGCCTTTGAGCTCAATGGTGAGATATGAGATGCAGCGACGGGCATCGAGTTGGTAGGGGCCAACGATCGCTTGCGTCGGGCAGATATCAATGCACTTCCGACAAGAGCCGCAGTGATTGGTCACTGCCTCATCCTTAGGCAATGCCAAATCGGTATAAATCTCTCCCAGGAAAAACCAAGAGCCTGCATGCCGATTCAGGAGGTTGGTGTGTTTGCCAATCCAGCCCAGACCCGCCTTTTCAGCCAATGGTTTTTCCATAACAGGTGCTGAATCTGTGAACACACGGTAGCCAAAAGGCCCAATGAGCGTTTCGATATGCTCGGCCAGCTTTTGAAGCCGATGGCGCAGCACTTTGTGATAGTCCCGCCCGAGCGCATATCTAGAAATACAGGCTCGGTCAGGCTGATCTAGCAGTGTCTCGATGGGTGTCGTATCGGCAGGTAAATAGTCCATTCGAACAACAATCACTGAGCAGGTCTTTGGGACCAATGCCTCTGGGATGTATCGCTTGCTCCCATGTTTGGCCATCCAAGTCATTTCACCGTGGTAACCCGCCTCAAGCCAAGCTTTGAGATCGTCTTGATAGTCGCTAAGGTCAACATCACTGATGCCAACCTGGTCAAAACCCAGTGACCGGCCATGCGCTTTGATCTGTTGAGCGAGCCACTCGCCAGAGGGCGGCTCCGCTCTATAATGGGTTGAATGAGACATCACCAATTATTATATCGAGCTGATCAGGTCCGTGCCCTCGATAGGGCTGCGGTGAGCGCATCTGAGCAGCCAAGCTATCAGCTCATGGTGCGAGCAGGTCAGTTGGTTTTTGATTGTTTGCGGGCGCAATGGCCTGAGTGTCGTGCCATCACTGTCTGCTGTGGTGGTGGCAACAATGGTGGCGATGGATGGGTCATCGCACGTTTGGCTGCTGATGCTGGCATGGAGGTCCAGGTGATCTGGCTCACTGATCCCGAGACGCTGTCAGGCGATGCCCAAAGCGCCTATGCGCAATGGCGCCAATGTCGGGGTAAGCAGGCTGAACAGCCGTTTGAGCCCCAGACCACTTTCTCTGGCGAATTAATTGTGGATGCCATCGTGGGCACTGGATTATCAGGCCCTGTGCGTGGGCTATGCAAAGACTGCATTGAGCGGATCAATCAATTGGACTTGCCGGTCATCGCAGTGGACATCCCTTCTGGATTGGAGGCAGACACTGGCTGGTCCCATCACGAATCGGGCGGCGTGGCGATTCAAGCCACCTTAACCGTTAGTTTCATTGGGAGGAAGCGTGGTTGTCATACCAGCGAGGCCTCTCGCTTCATGGGTCGCTGCCTTTTTTCTGATCTGGGTGTCTCGCCTGGGATCTATGAGGAGGTCACCCCTGACGGCGAATTGATGAGCCCATCAGATTTACAGCGGCAACTCCCAATTCGTCGTCCCGATGCGCACAAAGGCATGCTGGGAGCCATTGCTGTGATAGGTGGTGAACAAGGCATGTCCGGTGCGCCAGTATTGGCTGGTTTGGCGGCCTTGAGAACCGGCAGTGGTTTGGTGACAGTGGCTGGAAGACGAGAGACTGTGAGTGCGTGCTGGTCAAACTCACCCGCGCTGATGACACGCGAAGTCATGGACACCCAGGATGTGATCCCCCTGCTCGAGCACGCGGATGTGGTCGCTATCGGCCCAGGCTTAGGCCAATCTGAATGGAGTAGGGAACTGCTCGGAGTGGCCTGCGAATTTCGCCGTGGTTTGGTGCTCGATGCAGACGCCCTGAACTTATTGGCGGAGGGTGCCATGGCGCCGGTGGGTGAGTGGATAATGACGCCTCACCCCGGAGAAGCAGCCCGCCTGCTGGGGGTTGGTGTCAGGGAGGTCCAGCGCGACCGATTCCAAGCCGCTCGCACACTGGCTGAGAAGTTTCAGGCGATCGTTGTCCTCAAAGGGGCCGGCACAGTTGTGTCTGATCCACAAGGGCAGGTGAGTGTCTGCGATCGAGGGACCCCTGCGATGGCCAGTGCTGGTATGGGCGATGCACTCACTGGCATGATTGCTAGCCTTTGGGGGCAAGGGTTGAGTGGGTTTGAATCTGCCAAGGCAGGTGTCTTGGTGCACGCCTTGGCAGGAGAGCAGGCTGCTCAGCATCGTCGACAGATTATGGCGACTGATCTGATCGAAAAAATCGCTGAGGTTATGTTGCTAAGCCATTGATCGAAATGAACTACATAACACAAGTTCAAGTGAACTCTGAAGAAGAAATGCGAGCGCTTGGCCGTCAGCTGGTTGGCGATGTGGCGTCGGGTGATGTGGTGTATTTGGGTGGCGAATTGGGTGTGGGCAAGACGACCCTAGCCCGAGCCATGATCACGGCGTGGGGCTATTTGGGTCGCATCAAAAGCCCGAGTTATGGCCTGATTGAAGTTTATCCAATGCCCGATGGGGGGCAGGTGGCTCACCTTGACCTCTACCGGCTTGAGGGCGGGGAAGCGCTCTATGATCTCGGGCTAGAAAGTTATCTGAATGGCCGGACGATCGTTATCATCGAGTGGCCCGAGCGGGCAACGGGCTACCTGCCAGATCCAAATTGGCAAATTCACATTTCAGACGGACACGCGAGTGGGTGTCAGACAGCCCCTGATCCCGATCTGCGCCAAGTGGTTATTCAATCAAAACGGCCCCTCACGAAGCCAGATCCTCAGCAACCAAATCGATAAACCGTCTGATTCTCTGCGCATTTTTTCCCACATCGCTTTGACCCACGCGAGATTTAGATCGGATATCCAGTAAGGTCAGTCCATCACTGGATTCAATGCGGATAACCACATCATCAATGAATCCAAACCAATAGGTTTCGTCACTGGCTTCGATTCGACCTGATGCAAAGTCCTGATCGATCAGTTGCCAGCCTAGCGTTTGTGCAGCCGCGATGGCCGCCTGGAACACTCGCTCTTTTGATTGTTCGGTCTGGTAGGTCTGGATGTCGGGATAAGCACTGCCTTGTAACTGCGCGACAGATTCACCTGGATAGGCCAATGGATTCGACGCATTTTCTCTCAATGGTGCGATGGCCACGAAGGGAGGCACATCGACTGTATCTGTTGAGATGTCATGGATTCTTGGCACACTTTGCGCTTTTTGTAACAGACTCAGCGGCACGTAGGCTGTGGCAACAGCGATCCAGAAGCTCGCAATAATCCATGGCATTTGTCCCAGTCGCTGGGATTTAAAAAAGAGCAACAGGAGGCTGAGCACCCCTGCGCCTGCGGCCAAGTAAACTGCCCAGCGCATCAGTTGAAAGCCAAATCTAAAGTCCCACCATCCCAACCGGGTGCCTGGTCCTGCCATGATCAAACCCGCTGCAGCTATTGCAGCCAACACGAATACCCATCGACTCAATTTCATTTGCCATCCTGCCTTGTCATACGAAGCCCAAACCAGATTAACCGATCAATCCGTCTATTTCATCCCATTTGGCTTTTCAGCTTATAAAGCAGTGCCAACGCCTCCTTTGGGGTCATTTGATCAGGATCAGCCTCGGCGAGCATGGCCAACAGTTCGCTGTGGCTATCCGACGGATTGGGCTCTGCTGCAGGGGGCTCAAAAAGTTGACCCTGATTTTGGCCAGAGGTCTCTGGGCGTCCGCCTTGCTCAAGTTCGGACAAGTAGCCTTTGGCGCGATGAATAACAGGCTGGGGTATACCCGCCAATCGGGCAACCTGCAAACCGTAGGATTGACTCGCAGGCCCTGGCTGGACTGTGTGCAAGAAGGTAATGCTGTCTTGCCGTTCTTTGGCAGCCAAATGGACATTGTGAATGTGGGGGTGAAGGTCAGCCAAACGGGTCAGCTCAAAATAGTGTGTCGCAAATAAAGACAGTGACTGAACATTGACAGCCAGTTCCTTGGCAACCGCCCAAGCCAACGCCAAACCATCAAAGGTCGATGTGCCGCGGCCGATCTCATCCATCAACACCAGCGATCGCGACGTTGCCTGCCTGAGGATGT
>JALQZL010000270.1 GCA_023258355.1 Wenzhouxiangellaceae bacterium
TGCCATCGACACAGGACTCTTCACTGGCGGTGACGCTGGCCAGCTTCTGGTCCAGACCGTCGCAGCCTTTGGAGTTCTCATCTACAGCTTCGTTCTGGCCCTTGTCATTGGCTTCGCAATTGAGAAGACAATCGGCTTCAGGGTCAAGAGCGAAGAAGAGATCGCAGGAGTTGACCTCGTCGTCCACGGTGAAGCTGCCTACAGCTTCGGCCAGGACTCAGAGGTAAAGTCCTAACCAAGGCGTAAGAGCTTGAGGGGCGGGAGAAATCTCGCCCCTTTAGCTTTGCCCATTGCAGATTCTTTTATGGCATAATTCAAAGGTTCCATTTGGAGCAGTGCGGATGTGGCGCAGTTGGTAGCGCACAACCTTGCCAAGGTTGGGGTCGCGAGTTCGAGTCTCGTCATCCGCTCTCAGAGGTTTCACCCTGAAACGGTGGAGTGGCCGAGAGGCGAGGCAGCGGCCTGCAAAGCCGTATACACGGGTTCGAATCCCGTCTTCACCTCTAGCTACAACCCGGGCGATTGGCGCAGTGGTAGCGCGCTTCCCTGACACGGAAGAGGTCACTGGTTCGAACCCAGTATCGCCCACCATTCACAACCTTCATCTACTAGTTGAACTGAGTTTTAACTAAGTTAACTTTCTCTAAGCCGCCAGTACTAGGTTTTCACTTAGGCGGAGTCAAAGATGGTTCCGGCCCGGCTATATCAACGGTCAGGAGTACCTA
>JALQZL010000271.1 GCA_023258355.1 Wenzhouxiangellaceae bacterium
TTAATGAAAACAGCACCATCGCAATGCCAATCGCGACAGTCAGCAAGGCAGTGGGATAGGATGTGATGTACATCGATATGACGAAAATCGACACCATGATTGCCAAAGCAAAAAGCCAATATTCCCTTGCGATCTCCAATTTATTTGGGGCATGTGCAAATTGCAGCGCGTTGGTTGCCAAGATCGACAACCACAACAGCGGTATCGCCTCTGTTGGGGGCATGACAAGCGTTAGGAACGCCATCGAGGCGGCAGGCAAACCAATGCCCAGAAACCCTTTTACAATGGCTGCAAATAAAAATATCCCGATTAGGATTAGTGTTTGTATTGGGTCGAAATTAGATATTAAATCAATGATTTGTGACATGATCCTTAAGTGCCTTATCCATAAGAAGAGCAAGGTTCATCGCCTTACGCTTTGTCACATCCTTGATCTGACAGCGACAGGAAAATCCATCTGCTAAAACAACTGTATCCTTGGGCGCTGCGCGTACTGTTGGGGCCAGGGACAATTCGGCCATCTCGCGTGAGACCTCTGCCGTTTCCGATTGATACCCAAACGAACCTGCCATGCCGCAACAGGAGCTGTCGATCATCTGTGCATTGGCGCCCAGCACACTTTTCACCGCATCAACAGTATGTTGGGCGACACCCAACGCTTTTTGATGACAGTGCCCATGCACCAAGACATCCAACCCAGACATATCCAATCC
>JALQZL010000272.1 GCA_023258355.1 Wenzhouxiangellaceae bacterium
CTCCCAGCGGTCTTCCTTTGGTACAGCATACCTTGAATCTGCTAATGGAGTTATCTCATCAGGGATATTTTTCAATAGAGGAAATTGTGCAAAAGACCAGCCACAATATTGCTGACAGATTTAAGATTAAAGACAGAGGATATATAAGAGAAGGCTATTATGCGGACCTTGTAGAAGTGAACCCCAATCAAACAATCACTGTTAATAAAGATGACTTGTATTATCTTTGCGGTTGGAGTCCGCTTGAAAATAAAACTTTACATGGCGTTGTTTCAAGGACTTACTTGAATGGTTGCTTAGTCTGCGCTGATGGAAGAGTTATAGACCCAGCTCCCATGGGTATGAAGCTGGAATTTAATAGGTAATAATTTCTTAAAAGGTTATAATTTCTCACCCTAACGGAGAGGTGGCTGAGTGGTCGAAAGCGGCACCCTGCTAAGGTGTTATACGAGTTTTTCGTATCGAGGGTTCGAATCCCTCTCTCTCCGCCATTTTAAGCGTTAAACCCTCTGGATGTATGCCTTATTGATTAAAGGTAGCAAATGATCTTCAGGAATACTTATACGCATTTTAATGTAATCTTTGAGATTCCTTTCTTCTGAAATCAAGCCTAATTCTTCAAGTTTATATTTAATAAATGAGTATTTGTATGGAATTTTTATCCATCCTTTATACATAGAGCCGTATAGAGCACTATGAATTTTTAG
>JALQZL010000273.1 GCA_023258355.1 Wenzhouxiangellaceae bacterium
CCGTAAACGGTATGCCAGAGAGTTCAGAGGCCTCATCAATATTTATATACTGGCTGGCTTGGCCAGGGGCGCCAGGTTTGACTATGGGTGCCTGAGCTGTCACATCTAATGTCATGAGAGCCAACCACAATGCCAGTATTAAGAGAGTGAGACGGGTCATAAAAAGGCTTCCTTTGTTTGTATGATGATGTCTAAGTTGAAACTTCCCTGCAGCTTTAGCTATCTTCTCTTGCGGCGAGATCAAGACAAGGCACAGTTATCGGATGATTCCAGCAGACTGCACATCCTCTGAATAACCTCGCTGCAGTCGTCTTCAATTTTAAATCGAATTAGATCATCTGCACGGGTTCGGCCATGGTTGATCACCACAATGGGTTTTCCTAATTGATGGGCCTGTCTTACCAAGCGATAGCCGGACATCACCACCAGAGACGATCCTACAACAAGCAACGCAGATGAGTCATTGAGTGCCATGGCGACTTGCGCGTTGGTTGGAGCAGGTACCGACTCTCCGAAAAATACCACATCTGGTTTAAGACGGCCTCGACATTTCGGGCAATCCGCAACAATGAAATCAGGATACGCATCCTCATCTAAATCAACATCACCGTCGGGATTGGTGGCATAAATCTCAGCCTCGAAACCCTGGTTAAGGCGCTTGAGTTCCTCTTGAATGACAT
>JALQZL010000274.1 GCA_023258355.1 Wenzhouxiangellaceae bacterium
AAGCCATGTTTTTCAGCAATCCATTTTCCAGGATCTCGGTAAGCCCAAAAACCCTTAGGAATTTGTATCTCATCGATATAATTTTTAATTTCTGGCGCGTTAGTATCTTCGATCGCTTCAAGCGTAGCTTGCTCCATTAAAATTAAAGCTTCATCAAGTTGCTCAAACGAACCCTTTTGTTGAAGAGAGCCTATGCCAACAAGAACGGGTCTATTTTTCATTGCTCAAATATAACAAATAATTATCGCTTCATATAATGGTGATATATAATCAATTTTTTTTGGGGCTATAGCTCAGCTGGGAGAGCGCTTGCGTGGCACGCAAGAGGTCGGCGGTTCGATCCCGCCTAGCTCCACCATACACTATTAATTAATCTATAACTTTTAGTTATCTATACATACCATTTAATTACTTAAGAAATTTAAAATCTATGGTAGATTACCAACATGAAAATTGGCGTTCCTACTGAGGTAAAAAACAATGAACACAGGGTTGGTTTAACCCCTGATTCAGTTAGAGCATTGACTGAATTTGGACATCAAGTTTTTATTCAGTCTGCTGCCGGTCAGGCAATAGGCTTTACCGACGAACTTTATAAGTTATCTGGTGCAACAATTCTCAATACAGCCTCAGATATTTTCAATTCTTCTGAGCTCATAATTAAAGTTAAAGAACCAAC
>JALQZL010000275.1 GCA_023258355.1 Wenzhouxiangellaceae bacterium
TCCATCGAGGCGGACATCGTCGATCATGTTCCCGCCACCGAGGAACGGCGGGAGGAGGTCGAGCTGCTCGCTCGATCCCCACAGCACCCCTATCCCGGAGGGTCCGAGCATCTTGTGCCCGGAGAACGCGACGAAATCGGCTCCCCATGCCTGCACGTCAGTGATGCCGTGGGGCACCGACTGGCAGGCATCGATCATCACCATGCAGCCGGCGGCGCGCCCAGCGGCCACGAGTCGCTCGACTGGGTTGATCGTGCCGAGCACATTGCTCATGGCGGTGACCGAGAGCACGCGCGCCCCGTCGAGCAATTCGGGCAGCACGCTCAGGTCGAGCAGACCGTCATCGGAGAGGGGGATGAACCGCAGCTCGATACCCAGTTCGGAGGCCAGCATCTGCCAAGGCACGATGTTGGCGTGGTGCTCCATGTGGGAGAGCACCACCGCGTCACCGGAGCGAAGGTTCGCGCGGCCCCAGGACTGCGCCACCATGTTCAGGGCCTCGGTCGCGTTGCGGGTGAACACGACCTCCTCGGGGCGGGCGGCGTTGATGAAGCGAGCGACCTTGGCGCGAGCTCCCTCGTAGGCGTCGGTCGCCGCGGCGGCGAGCCGGTAGGCGCTGCGGTTGATCGGCGCGTACCCCTCGCGCAGGAACGAGGCC
>JALQZL010000276.1 GCA_023258355.1 Wenzhouxiangellaceae bacterium
GTCTTCCACCGGCGCGCTTGGGCCCTGAGCATGAAGAAGGCTCGGGGCGAGGAGGGCGCCGAAAAGTAGGACACGAGCAGGAAACGCTGCACGGCCCAGGGGCCGCGAAGGTCGGGTTTTCATGGTATTTCTCCTGGCCCCCGCCACCCGCAAGGACCGCAAGGCGCTTTAGCGCCGTGGGTTGCGTAAGGGGCCGGTCTCCGGGCTCGCTGGGCTAGACGATTCTAGAGAAGGTGCGCCTTCCCAGAGCTGGGCTCCAGTGGCGTTGAGCACCCTCGGGCGCGGCTTCGCGTCCGCGCCCCCCAAAACTTACCGTTGCGGGGGCAGCGCCGGTTTCTCACCGGCTTCCCGATTATCGCCCTAGCCCGCGAAGGCTAGGGCGCACCGCCTTACGATCGCGAAAAGCCTAGCGGAGAGGCGGGGGGAAGAAAAGGCGGGGACCCTAGAAGCCGAGCATTTGCCGGCCGCCAAGCAGGTGAAGGTGGAGGTGATAGACCGTTTGGCCCCCTTCTTCCCGGCAATTCATGATGAGGCGATAGCCGCTCTCCGCGATGCCAAGCTCCCGAGCCAGCTTTTGCGCCGTGAGCAGCAAATGGCCGAGGAGGGGGCCATCGCTATCTTGGGCATCGTCTAGGGTGGGGATGTCCTCCCGCTT
>JALQZL010000277.1 GCA_023258355.1 Wenzhouxiangellaceae bacterium
GGGCGAATGGGGCGAGGATTGGCCAAAAAGGCCCCGCACCCTCAAGATTCTGAGCGCGAGACCCTGTGGTCACGGCTACGGCGGGGCCGCGCCAAAAAATGAGCCACGCGGCGAGCGTAGAGGCTTAAGAAGGCATAACCCACGAAAAACCCAATCAGCATGAGATATTGCAGCCACTGGGGAACCCCCATCAGCCAGCAGACAATGCCGATCAAGGCCAAGCTCGCCAGCAAAGCATGGATTAAGGTCACGCTTTGCCATGGACTAAACCCGCCACGCATCAATAAGTGATGCAGGTGGGTTTGGTCCGGTGCCATCGGGTTGGTGCCTCTGACAAGCCGCTTGAAGATCATCGCCAGCATTTCAGCCGCCGGCAGGGCCACAATCCAAGCCACCGTGATGGGCGGCACCAAGGCTCGGTTGCCAGCGTACGGGTCCATGGCGGTATTGATCGCCAGATAAGCGACCAAAAAACCCAACGTCATCGAACCAGAATCGCCCAAGAAGAACTTGGCTTGACGGGCATCAAAGCCTCGATAGTTCCACGCCAAAAAGCCCAGTAGCGCGCCGATCAGGGCGAGCAATGCCAGGGCGATAAAGGTGTCCATACCATCGATCAGGCCCACATATAAAAGTG
>JALQZL010000278.1 GCA_023258355.1 Wenzhouxiangellaceae bacterium
GATTATAAATATAACTTTCCATTTTTTCATATATTTATTTTAGTAATAAAACATTGGTTTTAGAGCACGCCCGGAGGGAGTCGAACCCCCAACCTTCTGATCCGTAGTCAGATGCTCTATCCAATTAAGCTACGGGCGCATGGCGGAGAGGGAGGGATTCGAACCCTCGAGGGAATTACTTCCCCACTCGCTTAGCAGGCGAGCACTTTAGGCCACTCAGTCACCTCTCCAAGCTGGCGGAGGGAGTGGGATTCGAACCCACGGTATGGAATACATACATTAGTTTTCAAGACTAACGCCTTCGTCCGCTCGGCCATCCCTCCAGATGGTCTTGTGCGGAGGGAGAGGGATTCGAACCCTCGAAGGGGATGAACCCTTACACGCTTTCCAAGCGTGCGCACTAGGCCAGACTATGCGATCCCTCCGTATAAGTCTGAGATTCTATTGTAGCTATCTCTTACTATCAAAGAAAGAGGATAATATAGCTTCAGATTCATGGGTAAGAATATTATCTTTTATCTCAACAAAATGATTCAAGCGAGGGTCTTGTGGAATATTATATAATGAATATGCTGCACCAGCTTTAAGATTTGGAGCTGCATAAATTAATGTT
>JALQZL010000279.1 GCA_023258355.1 Wenzhouxiangellaceae bacterium
GGCAAGGGGAGTGCCCTCGGTGGTCGCGCCGGGGCGAGAACGCTCCCGATTTAGAGAGGTGTTGTCATGACCGACCAATTGGTTTTGAACGCCGAGCCACGGGAAGATGTGGGGAAGGGTGCGAGCCGCCGCCTGCGTCGTCTGGAAAAGCGTGTGCCCGGTATTATCTACGGGGGGGAAGCTGCCCCCCAATCCGTGTCCCTTGAGGCGCGGGAGCTGGCCAAGGCCGAAGGCATAGAAGCCTTCTACTCCCAGGTGCTGGAGCTCAACCTCAGCGGCAAAAAGATCGCCGCGGTGGTGAAGGACCTGCAACGCCATCCGGCGCGCGGCGACATCATGCACATCGATTTTCTGCGCGTGAACGCCAATCAGCCCCTCACCGTGAACCTCTCGCTCCACCTCGTGGGGGAAGAGGACTGCGTGGGCGTGAAGGCCGGTGGTCGCCTGAGCCAGAACATGAACGAAGTGACCGTGACGGCCCTGCCGGCGGCTCTTCCGGAGTATCTGGAAATTGACGTGTCTGCCCTCGAAGCGGGTTCTTCCCTGCACCTGACGGATATTGTCCTGCCGGAAGGGGTGACGATCCCCGCCCTGGCTCAGGGCA
>JALQZL010000027.1 GCA_023258355.1 Wenzhouxiangellaceae bacterium
AGAATTTCTAATAATTTTTTTATATCGTGTGAATGAAGACCGGTTGTAGGTTCATCAAGTATATATAAAGTTCTTCCTGTAGATCTTTTAGAAAGTTCTTTTGCTAATTTTATCCTTTGTGCCTCTCCTCCAGAGAGCGTGATGGCGCTCTGGCCCAAGGTCAAGTAGCTGAGCCCAACATCCATCATCGTTTGTAGCTTCTTGGCCACGACTGGAACGGGTTCGAAGAAGGTCAAGGCATCTTCAACAGTCATCTCAAGGACGTCATGTATGCTCTTTCCCTTGTAATGCACGCTCAAGGTTTCACGGTTATAGCGTTTGCCATGGCAGACATCGCAGGGCACGAAGATATCTGGCAAAAAGTGCATTTCAACTCGAATCATGCCATCGCCTTGGCAGGCTTCACATCGTCCACCCTTGACATTGAATGAGAAGCGTCCGGGTTTATAACCCCTCGAGCGCGCCTCTTGCGTGCCTGCAAAGAGCTCTCTTATGGGCGTAAACACCCCCGTGTAGGTCGCTGGGTTTGACCGAGGCGTTCTGCCAATTGGGCTCTGGTCAATTTCAACGACCTTGTCAAAAAGCTCGAGCCCAGAAACGCGTTTATAAGGTGCTGGGTTATCGGGCGAACGATTGAGCTCTCTGGCCATCAATCGATACAGCGTGTCATTGATGAGCGTGGACTTGCCAGATCCTGACACGCCAGTCACGCAGACCATATGGCCCGCTGGAATTTGGAGCGTGACGTTTTTTAGATTGTGGCCACTGGCGCCTTCAAGCCTGAGCACGCGGTTCTTGTCAAATGCTTGACGTTTGGCAGGCACTTCGATTGCCTGGCGTCCCGATAGGTAGTCTGCTGTCAAAGACTGCTGGCACTTTTCAAGTTGCTTTGGCGTGCCGCTAAAAACAATCTGACCGCCGTGAACGCCAGGGCCTGGGCCGATATCAACCACGTGATCTGCCGCTCGGATCGCATCCTCGTCATGCTCAACAACGATCACTGTGTTGCCCAAATCCCGAAGCCTGATCAATGTCTTAAGGAGACGGTCATTGTCTCGTTGGTGCAGACCGATGGAGGGCTCATCGAGAACGTACATGACCCCAACCAAGCCTGCGCCAATCTGGCTAGCCAACCGAATCCGTTGTGCCTCTCCCCCCGATAAAGTATCGGCTTGTCGGTCCAATGTGAGGTAATCAAGGCCCACATTGACCAAAAAGTGCAAGCGCTCAGTCACTTCTTTGAGGATCTTTTGGGCAATCTCCCCTCGCCAACCAGTCAAAGTCAGCGAGTTGAAAAACTCAAGCGATTGATCAATGGACCAGCTCGAGATCTCTGGCAAATTATGGTCGTCTATGAACACATGGCGGGCAGATTGTCGGAGGCGCTGGCCTTGGCAATCTGGGCACTGTTGAGTCGCAATATATCTTGCCAACTCGTCTCTGACTGCGCGCGATTCAGTCTCATGGTATCGGCGCTCGAGATTGGGGAGTATCCCAACAAAGGCATGCGAACGCTCTCTGACCCCACGATCTGTGTGGTAGGAAAAGAGAATCTTCTCATCGCCACTGCCGTAGAGGATGATGTCTCGTATCGATTTTGGCAGCTTTTTAAATGGCTTTTCCACATCAAAGCCGTAGTGCTGCGCCAAATCACGAATAATTTGAAAGTAGTAGGCATTTCGACGGTCCCATCCTCGGACCGCACCACCCGCCAGGGATAACTCTGGTTTCGCCACAACCCGTTGTGGGTCAAAAAACTGTTTCACACCCAAGCCATCACAACTCTCGCAGGCACCTGATGGGTTATTGAAGGAAAACAGGCGAGGCTCTAGCTCGGCCAAGCTGTAGTCGCACACGGGGCAGGCATAGCGCGCTGAGAACAAACGTTCCTGATTGTCTTTTGAATGGGATGATTCAGGGTCCATGAGTGCCACCACTGCCAAGCCATCAGCCATGGCCAGTGCGGTCTCAAAGCTCTCTGCGAGCCGCTGTTTGATGTCGGCTCTGACTTTGAACCGATCGACCACAGCCTCAATCGTGTGCTTTTGCCGAAGCGCGAGTTTCGGCACCGTCTCGTCTAGGTCAATCACTTTCCCATTGACCCTGGCCCTGACAAATCCCTGAGCACGCAGCTCATCAAAGAGTTGTTGATGCTCCCCCTTCCGGTTTCGAACCAATGGGGCCAGTAGCATCAAGCGGGTGCCCTCAGGGTAGGCCATGACGGTATCTACCATTTGCGAGACAGTCTGCGCATCCAGTGCCGTCCCATGTTCTGGGCAACGCGGCCGCCCCACACGGGCAAATAACAAACGCAGGTAATCATGCACCTCAGTCACGGTGCCCACGGTGGAGCGGGGATTGTGGCTGGCAGATTTCTGCTCAATGGAAATGGCAGGAGAGAGCCCCTCAATATGGTCCACATCCGGCTTTTCCATCATTGAGAGAAATTGGCGGGCATACGACGACAGTGACTCGACGTAGCGCCGTTGTCCTTCGGCGTAGATGGTATCGAAGGCCAATGAGGATTTCCCTGAACCCGACAGGCCTGTAAAGACAATCAAACGGTCCCTGGGAAGGTCTAAATCAACGTTGGCGAGGTTGTGGGTCCGTGCGCCGCGGACAGCAATATTTTTCATGGGCTATAGAATACTCCTTGCCCGTGATGATTGGGACGATGATGACGAGGCAATGAGCCTATTTCTGGGCGTGGCGCGTGGCTTATGGGTTGACCTTGGGCTGTCTTTTGGGTAGAATTCTCGCTCTTAAGTTGACTGATTTGGAGCATTTTGCCAATGTACGCCGTATTCACCAGTGGTGGTAAACAATACCGCGCAGCCGAGGGCGAAGTCGTTCGGGTAGAGAAGATTGAAGCTGAGAAAGGCTCAACGGTTGAAATTGATCAAGTTTTGATGGTCGGTGAAGGCGAAGATGTGCGCATCGGTAGCCCAACGGTCTCAGGCGGCAAAGTCACTGCTGAGGTGGTTGATCATGGCCGTGGTGACAAAGTCAGAATCATCAAATTCCGCCGACGCAAGCACCATATGAAACAAATGGGGCATCGTCAGTACTACACAGACATCAAGATTCAAAAGATTGAAGGATAAGGGAGCGGGTCATGGCTCATAAGAAAGCAGGTGGTTCAACACGTAATGGTCGCGACTCAAATCCGAAGTACTTGGGTGTGAAGCGCTATGGTGGTGAGGAAGTCGTGGCTGGCAACATTCTTGTTCGCCAACGAGGCACACGTTTCCACGCTGGTGAGAATGTGAAGGTTGGGCGAGATCACACGCTATTTGCCCTAGCAGATGGGAAGGTTGTCTTCGAGCGTCGGGGCAAGCCGTTGCGGAAGTATGTGTCTGTTCAATCGGATTGATCGGTAGACAGCCAGATACTTAGTTCGGCTGGCTGGTGCTGGCCACAAGCCAAACATCATTCCATCAAGCCCCGCCTTGGCGGGGTTTTTTGTGTCCAAATCCCCCACTTGGTTCGTCATCGGACCAGAATGATATGAAATCAGTGGATAATTAAGTCATGAAGTTTGTAGACGAGGCAATCATCACCGTGACGGCGGGCAATGGGGGCGCAGGGGCTGTGAGCTTTCGCCGTGAGAAATATATCCCCAGAGGGGGACCCGATGGCGGTGATGGCGGTGATGGTGGCAGTGTGTGGCTCCAAGGAGATGCCGGTTTAAACACACTGGCTGATTTTCGCCACCAAAGACAATTCAAGGCCAAGAATGGTGAGACAGGAGCGGGTCGTCAGCGGTTTGGTAAGTCGGCCGAGGACATCATCATCAAAGTGCCGTTGGGTACCATTGTGTGGGCAACCGAAACTGATGAGGTAATGGGCGAAATCACAAACCATGATCAAAAGCTGCTAGTGGCACATGGTGGTCATGGTGGACGAGGCAATATCAACTTCAAGTCCTCTGTCAATCGAGCCCCTCGCCAGTCAACTCCGGGGACCTCGGGCGAGCGAAGAGAGCTTCGGCTGGAGTTAAAAGTCCTGGCCGATGTTGGATTGCTGGGTTTCCCGAACGCAGGTAAATCAACCCTGATCTCTGCCATGTCCGCTGCCCGACCCAAGGTGGCTGATTATCCATTCACCACGCTCTATCCCAATCTTGGGGTGGTGAGCCTAGAGCCGGGACGCAGCTTTGTTATTGCCGATATCCCTGGCCTGATTGAGGGTGCGGCCGAGGGTGCAGGTCTTGGTATTCAATTTTTGAAACATCTTCAAAGAACACATCTTCTTCTTCATTTGGTGGATTTGGCACCGATTGATGGCGCCGATCCTGTCCAACAAGTGCAGGCATTAGAGCGCGAGCTGGCTGCTTTCGATCCCGAGCTGATGGCCAGAGAGCGGTGGTTGGTGTTGACCAAAACCGATCAGGTCAGCGCTGAAACACTCGATGACCGAATTTCTGAGGTGATCAACGGTCTGAAATGGCAAGCCCCGTGGTTTGCCGTGTCAGCGGTCGCTCGTTCGGGCTTGACCGAGTTGGCCGGTGCCATCATGGGGCATATTGAAAAGACCCGGCCAAGGCCGGTGGCTGAAGAGCCTCATTGGATGGGCACACCCCCACACGAACTCTTACCTGACTTTCCTGAGCATAAGCGAGATGACAATGACAAATGAAGCCTCTTCCGAGGTCTTAGTCGACTTTAAAGCACTCGGTTTGCCCGAGTCCTTGGTCAAAGTGGTCAGTGATCTTGGTTATGAGGTGCCCAGTCCCATCCAAGCCGCCACCATGCCTATGTTGCTCGCTGGTGATGATCTGGTGGGGCAAGCACAGACGGGCACCGGCAAGACTGCTGCGTTTGCTTTGCCGATTCTGGCGAGGCTCAAAGAACCTCAAGGTCGACCTCAGGCATTGGTTCTCACACCCACAAGAGAGCTGGCCATTCAGGTTGCCGAAGCCTTTGCTCGGTATGGGGCAGGGCTGAGAGGGTTTAGTGTTCTGCCCATTTACGGGGGTCAACCATTTCGGGGGCAACTCAACGGACTCAAGCGCGGTGTTGAAGTGGTCGTGGGTACGCCAGGGCGGATAATCGATCACTTAAAGCGCGGTACGCTGGACTTGAGTGCATTATCAACATTGGTGCTGGATGAGGCCGATGAAATGCTCAAAATGGGGTTTGTTGAAGATGTCGAATCGGTGCTGAAACATGCACCCCAGAGCACTCAAATTGCGTTGTTTTCAGCCACCATGCCCCCACCCATTCGGGCCATCGCCAAACGTCACCTGAAGCATCCGCATCACATCACCATAAAATCAAAGACCACAACAGCAGCCAGCATTCGTCAGCGCTACTGGATCGTGAGTGGCCTGCACAAACTGGATGCATTGACCAGATTATTAGAAGTGGAGCCATTCGATGCCATGATTGTTTTTGCTCGGACGAAGGTGGCTACTGAGGAATTGGCACACCGCTTGCGGGCAAGAGGCTTCTCAGCACAAGCACTCAATGGCGATATTCCACAGAAGAAAAGAGAACAACTCGTGGATGCGCTGAAGTCTGGTGAAATTGATTTGTTGGTGGCCACCGATGTGGCTGCGCGTGGGCTAGATGTGGAGCGTATCTCACATGTGGTTAACTATGACATTCCTCACGATACAGAGGCTTATGTCCACCGGATTGGTCGAACTGGGCGAGCGGGGCGCTCTGGTGAGGCGATCTTATTCGTGGCGCCACGAGAGCGTTACCTACTGCGGGCGATTGAGAAGGCAACCCGTCAGCCATTGACTGAAATGGAAATGCCGACAGTGGCCGATGTCCACGCCCATCGAGATGAACGTCAGTTTTCCCATCTGGCCAAGGCACTGGAAAAAGCAGAGCTCGGTCCTTATCAAGAAAAAGTCTTGAAGTGGCAACGTGATGCGGAAGCCTCTTTGTTGGATGTGGCGGCCGCCTTAGCTTATCTCGCCGAGGAGACCACCGCACCACCTCCAGCCGATACCGCACCCGCTAGCCGACCATCTCATACGCCAAGAGAACGTTCGGTGCGTACACATGATGATCATGACAAACAAACCTACTGGGTGGGCGTGGGTCATGACCAAGGCGTGAAGCCTGGAAATCTTGTGGGTGCCATCGCCAATGAGGGTGGTCTTGATTCAGGGCAGATTGGTCGGGTGCAGATAAAAGACCGTTTTAGTTTGATTGATTTGCCCAAAGGGCTGGAACCCGACATTTTGGCGCACCTGCAAAAAGTGAAAGTGGCTGGAAAGCCGCTCAACATCCGGCCTGATCGTGAGCCTGGTGGCAGGGAAGAGAAGCCAAAACGTGGTGGCACTCGCCCACCCAAACGCAGAGCTCAGCGGACAGAGAGTGACCAAGACAACACAGCGCGGCCTGCACCCAAATCTAGCCGAGCGGCACCGCTGACGCGTGCCCAAAGAAAAGCCGGTCACAAGCGCCGTGGTAGCACCCGTCCATCAGGTGCTGTGAAGAAACGGCGATAGCTGAAACTTCGCACATACCGCATGGTTGATGTGATAATTTGAGACAAGATCACCTGAAATAAGGTTTTTATCGTGAGTGACGAACGCATCCCCATTCGTGTGAAAAGTGGCTACAAGGTCACTAAACCACAGGGATTTACCGCGATTGTCGATGGTATTCGTGCTCGCCCAGGCAGTGAGCCGGTCCCTGTGGGTAAAAAGCCCCACTGGCTGCGGGCGAAACTGCCCAGTGGCGGTAAATATGAGCAGGTGAAATCCAACGTCAAAACCCATCGTTTGGCCACAGTCTGCGAGGAATCCAAGTGTCCAAATATTGGTGAGTGTTGGTCGAATGGCGTGGCCACAATCATGTTAATGGGTGATGTCTGCACGCGGGCCTGCCGATTTTGCTCCGTGGACACGGGTAACCCGAGGGGTTGGTTGGATGCTGAGGAGCCCCGTAACTCAGCAGAGTCTGTTCGTATTATGGATCTTCGCTATGTCGTGCTGACCTCTGTTGATCGAGACGATTTACCAGATGGTGGTGCGGGGCATTATGCCGCCTGCATAAGAGAGATCAAGAAAGTCAACCCGGACACCAAGGTCGAAGCACTGACGCCTGACTTTCAGGGGCGGTTAGGTGATGTGGAGACCGTTGTTGGCTCTGGGCTGGATGTTTTTGCCCAAAACGTCGAGACTGTCCGGCGACTCACGCATCCTGTCCGAGACCCGAGAGCTGGCTATCAGCAAACTTTGGATGTTTTGGCGCACGCCAAAAAATATCGACCGGGCGTGCTGACCAAAACGAGCCTAATGCTCGGTCTTGGAGAAACCTTAGACGAGGTGCACGAGACCTTGGATGATCTCCGTGCGATTGATGTTGATATTGTGACTTTCGGACAGTATCTTCGTCCGACGATGCATCACCTCCCAGTAGAGCGTTATGTCACGCCCGATGAATTCCAAGCGCTTCGCGAGGTGGGCTTAGCCAAAGGCTTTTTAGAGGTGGTTTCAGGACCTTTGGTGCGGTCCAGTTATCGTGCCGATCGCGTTTTTGAGAAGAATAATTGCGGTCTCGATACTTAAAGTATGTCTGTTAATGAGGACTCGCAAAAGGCCAGACACCTGTTAGATGAACTGGCAAAGGTCGGTCGCACCATCACCTATCGTGAGATGGCCCAACGTTTGGGATTATCTGGCCCAAAACAGATTGCTCGCTTATCATCAATACTGGAAGATGTGATGTCTGAGGATGTGGAGAAAGGAAGGCCACTCCGTGCGGCACTCGTGGTCAGTCGGTTGACTCCCCACTTGCCACGGCCTGGATTCTTTGCCCATGCGCGACGACTTGGCGTCTTGTCTGATGAAGACCCAGCCACTTATCATCAATCTATGCTTGACGCTGTTAAGCGAGAAAACTAAAGCCCTAGGAGTACTGGCATGTCAAATAAACCGCTTAGTCCATTGCTTAAGTCTGCCAATGACCATCTGAAGCCTGTGGTGTTGATCGCTGCCACGGTGCTGTTACTGGCGGCCTGCCAGTCTCAACAAACCAGTGGATCAGAACACAACAACAAGGAACCCCTGACGATGAAGGAATGGCCGAATCCACCGATGGCGAAGCAACGTGATTATTTGGTTGAAGCACCTGGTGGTAATCGCAACGATCCATGGTATTGGTTGAGGGACGATGAGCGAAAAAGTGAAGAGATGATCGCTTATCTGGAGGCCGAAAATGATTACAAAGAGGCAGCCCTGGCCCACTTGTCAACATTGCGGTCGAGCTTATTTGAGGAGTTGAAAGGGCGGATCAAGGAAGACGACAGCACCGTGCCTTACCTGGATCGAGGGTATTGGTACTACACCCGTTATGAAGAGGGGCTGGAATATCCCATCTTTGCCAGAAAGGCTGGCTCACTGGATTCGCCTGAAGAGTTGGTTTTAGATGTCAATCAGGTGGCTGAGGGCCATGAGTTTTATTCCGTGGGTGATATGGACATCACGCTGGATGGAACAACACTGGCTTGGCTTGAAGACACGGTGGGTCGAAGACAATATGAAATTGTCATCAAAGACCTGAAAAATGGCGAGGTCACCAGTTCTGGTATCTCAGGAGTCTCTAGTGTGACTTGGTCAGCGGATAATCGTTATCTTTTCTATGTGGCTAATCACCCAGAGACACTTCGGTCTTGGCAAGTCTGGCGCTTGGATGTGCAGGCGGCCAGTGACGATCCCAAACGCGCTGTTTTGGTCTATCAGGAAGATGACGATGCATTTTATACAGGCATCGGTCGGACAACGTCAGACGCCTTCATCACACTGTATGTCAGCTCAACGGTTTCGACTGAGATGCAGATCCTGCCCTCAGACCAGCCCTTAGAGGCATTCAAGGTCTTTTATCCCAGGGAGAGAGACCATGAGTATGGGGCGGATCACTTAGGTGATCAGTGGATTATTCGAACCAATTATCAGGCACCCAATTTCCGTCTTATGTCGGTGGATTTAAATGATCACGCCGACCGACGAGCTTGGCAGGATCTGATCCCTCACACAGAGGATCGTTTTATCCATGGCTTTGATGCTTTTGAGTCTTTTTTGGCTATCAGTGAGCGGTCCAATGGTCTGCGTGCACTCCGAATCTATGACTGGGATACGAAAGAATCATCGCTGTTGTCATTTGATGAACCCGCTTATGCTGCCTATCTCGGGACCAATGTTGATCAGGCCTCTACCAAGCTGCGCTACATCTACACCTCAATGACCACTCCCACACAAACATGGGAAATTGATGTGGCCAACGGGCAACGTGAGTTGCTGAAGCAAGTGGAGGTGCCGGGTGGCTTTGAGGCGACGGACTATGTCACACGACGAACATGGGCCGAGGCTGGGGATGGCACGCTCATCCCAGTTTCATTGATGTATCACAAAGACACCGCGTTGGATGGCACGGCACCTTTGTATCAGTATGGCTATGGCTCCTATGGCGCCAGCATGGATCCAACCTTCAGCACGAGCCGTTTGAGCCTGGTGGATCGGGGATTTGTTTATGCCATTGCCCACATCCGAGGTGGTCAGGAAATGGGGCGTGTTTGGTATGAGCAAGGACGCCTTTTGAACAAAATGAATACCTTCACCGATTTTATTGATGTCACGGACCATTTAATTGAGCAAGGTTGGGTGGATGGCTCTCGGGTATTTGCCATGGGCGGTAGTGCTGGTGGCTTGCTCGTCGGAGCCGTGGTGAACATGGCACCTGATAAGTATCAGGGCGTGATCGCTCACGTGCCTTTTGTGGATGTGGTGACCACGATGTTAGATGAATCGATCCCATTAACCACCAATGAATTTGATGAATGGGGAAATCCAAAAGATCCCGAGTATTATGACTATATGATGCGCTACTCGCCCTATGACAACGTTGAGGCGAAAGACTATCCAGCCATGCTGGTCACCAGCGGATTATGGGACTCTCAGGTGCAATATTGGGAGCCAACCAAGTGGGTGGCCAAACTCAGGGCCACCAAGACAGATGACAACTTGCTGTTGTTGCATACCAATATGGAGGCGGGCCATGGTGGGGCTTCTGGGCGGTTTAGGCGACTGGAGCAAACGGCGATGGAGTACTCTTTCGTGCTAGCACTGGCTGGTGAAACAGCAGCAGAGTAAACCCAGCACCGCAACATTGTGATTTAACATGATGGGGTAATGGTATGGGTAACGAAGCCCTTTGGCTCGGGTGTGGTGCTTTTTTGCATGGTGATGGGCGCTAAATTTGCCGCCAGCATGGCACGAAGTATATCCATAACCTTCATTCGGGTAACTCAGACGCACTAGCGCCGTGGCTTGCTCTGCTTAATATGGCGCTGGGGATTGGTTAAGAGAGTGGCGGAGAGAGAGGGATTCGAACCCTCGATGAGGCTATAAACCCCATACTCCCTTAGCAGGGGAGCGCCTTCAGCCACTCGGCCACCTCTCCGTTCCAAGATCCCTCAGTTTATCAGAACTCTGCCCTCGGCTGTCAATGGATGTGGCCTCTGAGGTTGCCAATTAGCCGCCAGATAGACCCTGACTCAGCATCAGACTGGCTGTTGTGAGGTAAATAAGAATTCCACCGATATCAGCGATCGATGTGATGAGGGGCACACTGGCTGTGGCAGGGTCAAGTTTGAAGCGCGTCAAAATAAAAGGCATCACCATTCCCATCATCGAGCCAAAGACTACCACCGCAATCATGGAGATGGCCACAATGATGGCGATCTCGGCACCACCTCTATAGAAACCGACCAATGACACAATCAGTGCCAGGGTGATGCCGAGGGCAAGCGCAACGCTTAGCTCCTTTCCCCAGAGTTTGAACCAGTCTTTCAGCTGCACATCGCCTGTTGCCAAAGCTCGGACCATGAGCGTCGCAGCTTGCGCGCCGGCATTACCCCCCGTCCCGATGACCAGGGGCAGAAAGAAGACCAATAAAATCATTGACTGGATCGTGGCTTCAAATGCGGCGATGGCTGCGCCGCCGAGTAGGTTCATGATGACCAAAATCATCAGCCAACCAACACGCTTCCTAAACAGCAGGGTAGTGGAGGCCTCTTTCAGAGAGACGGTTAAGACACCGGCACCACCAAGCTTATGGAAATCCTCCGTAATCTCTTCTTCAGCCACATCCATGATGTCGTCGACGGTCACAATCCCGATTAAGACGCCCTGCTTATCAGTCACAGCCAGGGTGCTCAGATCATAACGTTGAATGACTTGCACCGCTTCTTCTCTATCTGCTGAGGCGAGTACTGAATAAAACTCCCCATCCATCAGTGCCTCGACAGGCCTGTCTTGGCGCGCCAAGATGAAATCTTTGAGCCGAATCGCATCCACAAGGCGGCCACGCTCATCGGTAACAAAGACAAAATTAACGGTTTCGCCACGGTCAGCTTCATGGCGGATATGATCGAGTGCGCGTGCGACCGTCCAGTGTGATTCCACAGACACAAAGTGAGGTGTCATCAGGCGCCCGATTGACTCTTCCGGATACCCCAAGAGATTCAGCGACTGTTTTAAGTCAGCCGGTCCGAGCAGTTTTAGATGATTTTCTAGATCATCGGCACTCAAGCTCTCCAAGAAAGCCGTTCGGTCATCAGGCAGAAGCTCGTGTAGGATCTTACGCGCCGTTGCTGAGGGCAGGGCATTAAGGAGATCTAATTGTTGGCGATCACCAAGATAGGAAAAAGTATCGGTTTGACGTTCATCTGGGAGACGCTGAAACAGGTCCACTCTGCCGTCAATCGCTTCGATTTCAGCCAATGCATCAGCGATGTCTTGAACGGCGAGACTGTCGAGTGCTTGATCTACTTGACTCGCTTTGCCAAGTTTCAGCAGGCCCAGCAACTCTGTGGTTGCCACATCAGACACAGTCTGTGGTCTCCAGCTTTGCTAAACTGGTTCTATCCAGCCTGTGAGTCGTGTATCGGGGCAACTTGTGTGGCGAAGTCATGAATCGGATTCGGTGCGGGTTTGACACCGACCTCCCTCAAGCACAGAAACCTGCGGTCAGTATAAGGTTTGGACTATTTTTGTCAAACGTAACGGGTATAATAGTCGGATAGCCAACAGCAGAGATAAGCCTATGCGACTCATTGATGAAGCTCTCACTTTTGATGACGTCTCATTGGTGCCTGACCATTCTGCCATCCTGCCGAAAGATGTTGATCTCAGCACCCGAATTACTCGGGACCTAGGTCTCAATATCCCCTTGGCCAGCGCTGCCATGGACACCGTGACCGAGGCGAGGTTAGCCATCACAATGGCCCAAGCTGGCGGTGTCGGTGTTCTTCATAAAAACATGTCTATTGAAGGTCAGGCTGAGCAGGTCCGGATCGTCAAGAAATATGAGGCGGGCGTGATTAAAGATCCCGTGACTGTCTCACCCCAGACAACCATCCGCGAAGTCCTTGATCTGACCCGACGCCACAACATTTCGGGCGTGCCCGTGGTGGATGGGCATGAGTTGGTAGGAATTGTCACCAGCCGTGATATGCGTTTTGAGAAAAAATTGGATGATCCCGTCCGCAATATCATGACGCGCAAAGACAAGTTGGTCACAGTCGAAGAGGGTGCAAGCCAAGATGAAGTGCTGGAGCTCTTGCATCGTCACCGTATTGAAAAAGTGTTGGTGGTGAATAAGCAATTCGAGCTAAGAGGTCTTGTGACCGTCAAGGACATCCAAAAAAGTAGAGATTTCCCGAATGCTGCAAAAGATGATGCTGAGCAACTTTTGGCAGCAGCAGCTGTGGGGACTGGGGGCGATACTGAAGATCGGATCGCCGCACTTGTGGATGCCGGCGTTGATATCATCGTGGTGGATACAGCGCATGGACACTCGCAGGGTGTTTTGGACCGAGTGGCTTGGGTGAAAAAGCACTACGGTCATGTTCAAGTGATTGGGGGCAATGTGTCCACCTCGGCTGGTGCGCTGGCATTGGTCGAAGCCGGCGCGGATGCTGTCAAAGTAGGACAGGGGCCAGGATCAATCTGTACCACTCGGGTGGTGGCAGGGGTGGGTGTCCCACAGGTGAGTGCTGTGGCTGCGGCGGCTGAGGCCCTCAAAAAGAAAGATATTCCAGTGATTGCAGACGGTGGCATTCGCTTCTCGGGCGATTTTGCCAAAGCCATCGCGGCAGGTGCCTCTGTTGTCATGATTGGGGGTCTGTTCGCAGGCACCGAGGAGGCACCCGGTGAGGTGGAGCTGTACCAAGGCCGGTCCTATAAAAGCTACCGAGGCATGGGCTCTTTAGGTGCCATGGAGTTAGGATCAAAAGATAGGTATTTCCAAACAGACGCTGATCCAGACAAATTGGTCCCAGAGGGGATTGAGGGTCGCGTGCCCTACAAAGGTCCGCTGGGTAGTGTTGTCCACCAATTGCTTGGTGGCTTACGCTCATCCATGGGTTATGTCGGTTGTGGCACAATCGAGGCCATGCGCACAAAACCCCGATTTGTTCGTGTCACGGTCTCAGGGGTTCGTGAGTCTCATGCCCACGACGTCACCATCACCAAAGAAGCACCCAATTACAAGCTGGGCTAAGTGACATCGTGTCTTTAGATATTCAAGCTGATCGCATACTAATTCTTGACTTCGGCTCTCAGTATACGCAGCTCATTGCGCGCCGAATTCGAGAGATTGGCGTGTACTCTGAAATCCTGCCCTTCGATGTTGACCGCACGATGGTTGAATCATTCCAGCCGAAGGCAATCATCCTATCTGGTGGCCCGGAGTCTGTCTCAGAAGAGGGAAGCCCACGCATCCCCCAAGTGGTCTTTGATCTGAACGTGCCGATACTGGGCATTTGTTATGGCATGCAGGCGCTGTCAGTCCACTTTGGTGGAAAAGTCTCCACGAGTGACGAGAAAGAATTTGGCTATGCCGAGGTGCGTCTTCATGAGCCAGGTAAATTACTGGATGGCATTGAAGACCAAGTCGATGAAGTAGGTAAAGCCTCATTGTCTGTTTGGATGAGTCATGGTGACAAAGTTACTGAACTACCCGATGGGTTTAGTGTGTCCTGCACCACACCCTCTGCACCCATTGCAGGAATGGGTGATGATCGCCGTCGTTACTATGGCCTGCAATTTCATCCTGAGGTGACCCACACCCAACAAGGGATGCGTATCTTAGAACGATTCGTCGTGGACATTGCTGGGTGTTCAAAGAACTGGACAACCCAGGCGATCATAGAAGACCAAATTGAGCGCATCAAGGCAGAAGTAGGTGAAGGGACGGTGTTACTCGGTTTGTCGGGCGGTGTCGATTCATCCGTGGTCGCTGCCTTGCTGCACCAAGCCATCGGGAAGCAATTGCTGTGCTTATTTGTGGATACTGGGCTGCTCCGACACCAAGAAGGTGATCAGGTGATGGCCTTGTTTGCTGAGCACCTCGGAGTAAGAGTTGAACGCGTTAATGCCAAGGACCGATTTTTATCTGCGCTCAAGGGCGTAGGTGATCCTGAGGAAAAGCGAAAAATCATCGGCCGCGAATTTGTTCGTGTCTTTGAAGAAGCTGCTGCCAGCCATCAAGAAGCCGAGTTTCTGGCACAAGGCACAATCTATCCAGATGTTATCGAGTCGGCTGGTGCATCAACAGGCAAAGCCAAAGTCATCAAGAGCCACCACAATGTGGGGGGTCTACCAGAAGATATGAGGTTGAAGTTGATTGAGCCTTTGCGTGAGTTGTTTAAGGATGAGGTGAGAAATATTGGGATTGAACTTGGACTTCCCTCTGAGTTGGTCATGCGTCATCCCTTTCCTGGGCCGGGGCTCGGTGTTCGCATTTTGGGGGAAATCGAAGAAAGCCACATTGCACCTTTGCAGAAGGCAGATGATATTTTTATCTCAGAGCTTCGAGCAGCCAACCTCTATGATCAGGTCTCACAAGCTTTTGCGGTCTTTCTGCCTATCAAGTCTGTTGGTGTCGTCGGTGATGACAGGCGCTATGAATATGTTATTGCGCTTCGCGCCGTTGAAACCGTTGACTTCATGACAGCGAAATGGGCTCGTCTGGATCCAGAGTTTTTAGATCATGTCTCTCGTCGCATTATTAATGAGATAGATGGTGTGTCGCGCGTAGTTTATGATATCTCGGGTAAACCACCTGCTACGATTGAGTGGGAATAGGTAGCCGCTCAACCCTCCTGAAGACGCTGAATCATTGAGGCACTGTCACGAAT
>JALQZL010000280.1 GCA_023258355.1 Wenzhouxiangellaceae bacterium
ACACTCAACTCCTTTCCCCAAAGCTTAAACCAGTCTTTGAGTTGCACATCTCCTGTGGCGAGTGCACGAACCATTAGCGTTGCTGCTTGAGCGCCTGCATTACCACCAGTGCCGATAACCAAAGGCAGGAAAAATACCAAGACAATGGCTGATTGAATGGTGTGTTCAAAAGCGGCGATAGCCCCGCCACCTATCAGGTTCATCACCACCAAAACCATCAGCCAACCGATCCGCTTGCGATAAAGAAGGCCTGGGCTAGCTTCTTTGATAGAAACATTCAGCACGCCAGCAGCGCCTAGTTTCTGGAAGTCCTCAGTGATCTCTTCCTCAGCAACGTCCATGATGTCATCGACAGTGACAATCCCTAGCAGCACACCATGTTTGTCAGTAACGGCCAGAGTGCTTAGGTCATATTTTTGGATGACTTGCACGGCCTCTTCTCTGTCAGCGGAGGCCAACACCGAGTAATACTCGCCGTCCATGACGGTATCAACCGTTCGATCTTGGCGAGCAAGAATCAGATCCTTGAGTCGAATGGCGTCCAATAAGCGATCACGCTCATCGGTTACAAATACGAAATTGACAGTTT
>JALQZL010000281.1 GCA_023258355.1 Wenzhouxiangellaceae bacterium
TCTAAAGATATATTATCCTCTTTCTTTGACAGTAAGAGATAACTAAAATAGAATCTCAGGTTTTTTCGGAGGGATCGCATAGTCTGGCCTAGTGCGCACGCTTGGAAAGCGTGTAAGGGTTTATCCCCTTCGAGGGTTCGAATCCCTCTCCCTCCGCAAAAAGAAAGAAACCATCTGGAGGGATGGCCGAGCGGACGAAGGCGATAGTCTTGAAAACTATTGTATGTATTCCATACCGTGGGTTCGAATCCCACTCCCTCCGCAAAGTGGAGAGGTGACTGAGTGGCCTAAAGTGCTCGCCTGCTAAGCGAGTGGGGAAGGAATTCCCTCGAGGGTTCGAATCCCTCCCTCTCCGCAATGCGCCCGTAGCTTAACTGGATAGAGCATCTGACTACGGATCAGAAGGTTGGGGGTTCGACTCCCTCCGGGCGTGCTCCGAAACAATTCTTTACTAAACTGATTTTATGAAAAAATTTTTTCAATAATTCCAAAGGGGCTCATTTACATTCCAATTTGTTTCATTGCCCCATTTATTTAAATAAGTAACTTGATCTAGAGGATTTCTTTCAGCAACACCCCATTT
>JALQZL010000282.1 GCA_023258355.1 Wenzhouxiangellaceae bacterium
GATGGTATCTGGCCGATTGCGGACTGGAATCACTACCAAAGAGGTCATGGGTTTGCCATCGTATGGATGTGCGCTAGAGGATGCGATCGTAAAGCACCCATTCTATAGCAAGAAAAGGACCTTATAGAATTGCTGTTTTTCTGACGCTGGTCGTCATTGTTCGACAATCAGCGCGACACTATTTGTCGTCCATCAACCCTATGCTGTATTCTTCTTGGTGCAAGATGCGTCGGCTAAGGACATCGCAGGGAGGGGACACCGTGTCGTTTATCCGCAAACTGGAGCTTGCCAAGCTAGTTCCGCAGGCGCCCAATTCGGCCACGGTGGAACGGCTCCACCGCCAACTCCATCATGACCGGGGCTTTGAGGTATCACTTCGGACGGTGCAACGAGATCTTCAAGAGTTGGCGGTGGTTTTTGATTTGGATTTTACGGGGGCACCGCCTCGCTGGTGTCGACAAGGTCATTCCCATCAAGATGATTTGCCGATCCACGACACCTATACCGCGTTGACATTTTGTCTGGTAGAGGACTACCTTCATCGGATTTTGCCTGTGAATGTCACCCAATCGCTTACGCCG
>JALQZL010000283.1 GCA_023258355.1 Wenzhouxiangellaceae bacterium
TGATGAAGTTTGGTTTTATGGCAACCAACAGAGCCGATTCATCCTTGTTTGGATCGGGTTGATGTGAGAAGCCATGAGTCGCATCGAAATGTTCGATTGCAATCAACATGAAAAGTGGAATGATGATCCACTGTTTAGCAGAGATCGGAGGAAACTCGGGCATGGTGTAAATTATTTTATAAAAGAATAATACTTGTAATAGAATATTATCTTTTTCTCTTGATCGAATCTTTCTCTTGAACTGAATTCACGGAACCGCGGAGAGGGAGGGATTCGAACCCTCGGTACCTTTTTCAAGGCACACACGCTTTCCAGGCGAGCCCGTTCGACCACTCCGGCACCTCTCCAAAAGGTGCTCAAATATACACTCTTTATGCTCTACTCACAATTTAGAAACCAAAAAGAAATAACTCCGTTTTCTGAGTTTTAACCGGTAATCCATCCTTATAGGCAGGTGTATATTCCCATAATATTGCGGCCTCCATTATAGATTCCAAAATACCAAAGCCAATGCTCTTAATTTGAACTTCGGAACCACTAGCATCCGTCTGCATGATTGATGATATATAGGCCTCT
>JALQZL010000284.1 GCA_023258355.1 Wenzhouxiangellaceae bacterium
CAGCATACTCGACCAATTTCACTGTCTCTATCGAAGCGGCAGAGGGTGTGACTACGGGTATCTCTGCAGCTGATCGTGCCCACACTGTTCGTACAGCCGTGCGTGCTGATGCTCAGCCTAAAGATATCGTGCAGCCTGGCCACATCTTTCCATTGATGGCACAGCCAGGTGGTGTATTGAGCCGTGCTGGTCATACTGAAGCGGGTTGTGATCTTGCTCGTCTTGCCGGCATGAGTGCAGCATCAGTCATTGTCGAAGTGATGAACGAAGATGGCACCATGGCGCGCCGTCCTGATCTAGAGCTGTTCGCAAAAGAGCATAACCTTAAGATCGGTACTATCGCCGACCTTATTCAGTATCGTACAGCCAATGAGCGCACCGTAACTGTCTCTGAAAAAGGGCAGATTGCGACCGACTATGGTCAGTTTGATTTCACTCTGTTCCATGACGAGATTCTTGGTTGTAACCACTTGGCGATGCACCTTGGTGAAATCAAACACGATGAGCCAACGCTTGTTCGTGTTCACAACCGTGCTGAAGTACTTCGTGATGTTGTTGGTGTTGCTGCGGAT
>JALQZL010000285.1 GCA_023258355.1 Wenzhouxiangellaceae bacterium
ATGAATTGATTTCCTATCGATACTTGTCAGACACAGCTGAATCCAATTCCTTACAAAAAACCTGTATATTTGTGCTCTTTCAGTGAACGGAGAGGTGCCGGAGTGGTCGAACGGGCTCGCCTGGAAAGCGTGTGTACCCCACAAGGGTACCGAGGGTTCGAATCCCTCTCTCTCCGCATTTTAAAATCCCATGGCCAACATTCACTCTTCCATACACAATCGCATCGCCACCATCACGTGGGATGCTCAAGACTCGAAGGTGAATACGTTATCTTCGTCCACATTGGCAGAGTTTGAGGGTGTACTCGATCAGATTCTTGCCAGTGAAGCGTCGAATGCTATAGATGCACTGGTCATTCAGTCGGCCAAACCGGGCATATTTATAGCTGGGGCTGACATTAAGGAGATTGAAGGACTTACAGAGCCAGATGACATTGATGTCTTTGTCCAACGAGCGCATGATTTGTTTGCCAAGATGGAGGGCTTGGATGTACTGACCATCGCAGTCATTGATGGTGCGGCATTGGGTGGTGGCCTTGAAATTGCACTAGCATGTGATG
>JALQZL010000286.1 GCA_023258355.1 Wenzhouxiangellaceae bacterium
GTCAACAAAACATCCATCTCTCTAGTTGATGGCTGAGAATGAATATCTTTTGCTAGAGAAGTCAAGCGGTTAGTTTCACCACTCATTGCAGATACAGTGATGACTAGATCATTACCAGCATCTTTAAATCTTTTGATTTTTTTAGCAACCTCCTGGATTCTCTCTACCGAGCCAACCGATGTACCGCCATATTTTTGTACTATTAAAGCCACTTTAGAAATAATTATAAAAACACTGAATTATACTTTAGCAACAACGATTTTCAAAAAAAACTACTATAATGAATGATGATATTTATGGTCAATTTTATTTAAGATAAATTTATTTTTAAAATCAAAGAATATGGAATTTTTCACAAGCATTTTTTTACTCTTTCTTTCGGTATATATTCTTACCATGTTATGGTTGAATTTTCGACAAAAGAAATCTATTCAGAATTCTTTTAATGTTGTGCCCGCATCTTTTAAAAAAGACATAAGCTTAAAAGACCACCAAAAAGCTGGTTTATATTCACTCGATAAACTCAAAGTTGACAATTTTGAGATTCTCTTTAGTTC
>JALQZL010000287.1 GCA_023258355.1 Wenzhouxiangellaceae bacterium
AAATATCAGAGAGAGATTAATTGAGATTAGTCACAAATTAGGAATTTCAGTGACTGACTTTAAAAAATTAGTTAGTCGAGTTCAAAAAGGTGAAAAAGAGTCTAGGATTGCAAAAAAAGAAATGGTTGAAGCAAATTTAAGATTAGTAATATCAATCGCAAAAAAATATACAAATAGAGGTTTGCAGTTTTTAGATTTAATTCAAGAAGGTAATATTGGTTTGATACGAGCTGTAGAAAAATTTGATTATACAAAAGGATTTAAATTTTGTACCTATGCAACGTGGTGGATTCGTCAGGCCATTACGCGCTCTATTGCCGATCAGGCCCGCACCATTCGAATTCCGGTTCACATGATTGAAACCATCAACAAGATGAACCGTATCAGCCGTCAGCATTTGCAAGAATTTGGCGTCGAACCCGACGCCCGACTACTGGCCGAGCGCATGGAAATGCCTGAAGACAAAGTGCGCAAGATCATGAAGATCGCCAAAGAACCAATTTCCATGGAAACCCCCATTGGTGACGACGACGACTCGCACCTGGGCGACTTC
>JALQZL010000288.1 GCA_023258355.1 Wenzhouxiangellaceae bacterium
GAACAGGTAGACATGATCGAAATGCCCTCGGGCAGCCGTATCATCTTGCTGTCCGAAGGCCGCTTGCTGAACCTTGGCAACGCCACGGGCCACCCCTCTTTTGTGATGTCGGCCAGCTTTACCAACCAGGTTTTGGCGCAGATCGAGCTGTGGAAAAACGGCGCGAACTACAAAAACGAAGTGTATATTCTGCCCAAACACCTAGATGAAAAAGTGGCCCGCCTGCATCTGGATCGCATCGGCGTGAAACTGACAACGCTGAAAAAAGATCAGGCAGATTACATCGGCGTCACGCCCGAAGGCCCCTTTAAGCCTGAACATTACCGTTACTAATACCGCGGCCCTTGGCCCAGACAAACCCGCCAGCCCAGCGCTGGCGGGTTTTTTTATGCAGTCAAAAGGGGATTTGCTGGGAAAAATTCCCTTTATAGGCGATTGCCAAATGGTTAACCTTGCCGTGGCACCTATGTGCGCCAGTAACGGGAACCCCAGAACGGTGGAGAGAGAGTAATGGGTAAACGCGACGATTTGATCGCCAAATATGCAAATGATC
>JALQZL010000289.1:0-243 GCA_023258355.1 Wenzhouxiangellaceae bacterium
GAGCGGTTGAAAGCACCGGTCTTGAAAACCGGCAAAGGGGCAACTCTTTCCTGGGTTCGAATCCCAGTCTCTCCGCCATCATTTTTTATACACAAATGTTTTAAATAATCTGAGAAGTTCTTCATTTGCACCTACTATGTTATCTAATTGGTTATTATAAAATTTGTATAAATTGTCATCATCTATAGTTAAGAATTTTTCTAATTCATTAAGTTTTTCAGAGTCAAAATTATTAATATAAGT
>JALQZL010000289.1:253-550 GCA_023258355.1 Wenzhouxiangellaceae bacterium
GTGATTCAATTCATTAATATAATGTTTGGTAAAACTTCCTAGAAGTTTATCCATTTCCTTAGTGCCTCGATAGGTAGATCTGTATAAAATTTTTTTTTTTAAATTATCTATATCGTCATTCATTATTAGAATATATTAGATGAACATGGTTAATAAAAATACCTCTAATTATTTACTTTCAGATCTTACTTTATTGAAAGGTGTTGGTAAAAAAACCTCAAATTTATTAAAAAAAAAGAAAATTAATACTATTTTTGATTTATTATGGCGTTTACCAAAATCTTTTATTGATAGATC
>JALQZL010000028.1 GCA_023258355.1 Wenzhouxiangellaceae bacterium
ACTTGGCTGACAATGATGTTGGTGAGGTGATTAAGCAAGCCACTCTAGATGCCTTTGGCCGTCTTGATCTGCTGGTGAACAATGCCTCAAGCTTCTATCCAACACCAGTGCATCAGACCACACATGACCAGTGGGAGGATTTGATGATTTCAAATCTCCAAGGCCCTTTCTTGGTCTCTCAGGCCTGTGCGCCTGCCTTGAGTGCGCATCAAGGATGCATCATCAATTTAGTCGACATCCACGCCATGGTCCCCTTAAAAGACCATGTCCCCTACGTGTCGGCGAAGGCAGGATTGATTATGCAAACCAAAGCACTCGCCAAGGATTTGGCGCCTGAGATCCGTGTCAATGCAGTCGCCCCAGGCTCGATCTTGTGGCCAGAGGCTGAAGTTGGCGATACTGAGAAACAAAAAGCCATGCTTGAGAAGATTCCGTTAGCACGACAAGGTGAACCTATGGATATTGCCAAAGCAGTCGCTTTCTTGGGACTGGACGCGAGCTATGTGACAGGACAAGTGTTGGCTGTTGATGGTGGGCGATTGCTCAACATGTAACGACACGCCTAGGCAGTGGCCTCCTTAATTAAGCCACTGATTGTTCGAAAATCTGGATGGTCAGCTCGTCCCATCAGTTCAAAGAGCGCCATTTCAACACAACTAGCGACCGCGCCTGCCTGATACATCCTTTTTAAACCAATGGCTTTATTCTCAGCCTGCCTGCTGGAAATCGCATCTTCAATCACATGCACGTGATGACCTCTTTCAAGCAGGGTGGATGCTGTCTGCCATACACAGACATGTGTTTCAATGCCAGCCAGCAGGATGTGCGTGCGTTGACTTTCTTCTATCGCCTCTGACAGTGGCTTGTCCTCACAGCAACCAAAGCTGACCTTGTGTCGGGGTTCGACCATCTCTAAGACCTCAGTCAATTCATCAACCGTGCCGCCCAGCTTGTCAGGGACTTGCTCTGCCCAAATGATAGGCACCTTGAGTATTTGCAGTGCTTGGATGAGGAGTCGTTGCTGTCGAATCATCGCCTCACTGTGATGCATTAGGCGAGCCAAGCGGCCTTGGACGTCGACTAAGACCATCATGGCATTATCAACATTGGGATGAAGGCGGGCTGAGTCTAGGGTCATGGCAAGGGCCTCTCAGAAACTAAGGTGTGTTCATAGATAGCACGGTCACCCGTGAATGTATCCCAAAGCATTTGGTACGTCTGATGGGTGCCGGGGTGGCAAAGCGTCGGTGCCAGGTCTGCCAATGGCTTAAGGACATGGGCGTATTGAGTAATTTCATCTCTGGGTAGGCTCAAGCCATCGAAGGTGCCTACCTTATCGTCATAGAGCAAAATATCAATATCCAATACCCGATCAGAAAATTTCGGCTGACTGCGGTCTCGCCCACACTGATCTTCCAAGACTGTCATCAGCTCTTTGATCTCACCCACTTCCCTATCGGTCTGTATGCAAGTGACCGCATTTAAGAAATCATCCCCATCAAAGCCAACAGCCACAGAGCGATAAATGGGTGAACACGCAACATCCCCAAAGTGCTTCGTAAGCGCTTTCAGTGCCCAGCTAATGTGATAGTCGGGCGCTTTATTGCTGCCAAGTCCAAGGTAGACCGTGGCCATTTACGGTTGCTCCAACGGCCTTCGTCCACGCTCAATCAGAATACCCACTGAGCGAGAGCCTCGGACAGCACCAGGTTTGTCTAAGCGAAGCTTGATCCAATCTACGGGGAACTCATTGAGGATGATCTCAGCACAGCGTTCTGCCAAAGTTTCAACCAAGCCAAACTCAGACTTTTCGACAAACCCAATCAGACGTTTGGCTACTGATTTGTAGTCTAAGGTGTCATCAATATGATCAGTCATTGCGGCTCGGCGGACATCGGCATTCATCTCAATGTTCAAGCGCACGGTTTGCTTGATCTCTCGTTCCCAATCAAAGATACCAATCACAGTTTCGATATCTAGATCACTGATAAAAACAATATCCATTTCACTCCTTAGGTCTGTTGACTGGCTATTCTGGGGTTTAAGTGATTCTTGGTGACTTGAGTTCATCCAATGGCCAACGAGGCCGGACCTTAATTTTGCCATCCATGACCCCTTCATGGCGGCGATGCCATCCTGCCCATGCAATCATCGCACCATTATCGGTGCAGAGTTCTGGCCTGGGGTAATACACCCGCGAGGGAAGCGCGGCATCCAGTGCTTGGCGCAGGTGGGTGTTGGCACTGACACCGCCGGCCATGACCAGACGTTCTAGGCCGGTTTGCTTCAAGGCCCGCTTGCACTTGATGACAATCGTGTCCACCACCGCCTGCTCGAAGCCAGCGGCGATGTCTGGGTAATCTGATGGTTGGCACTGGCCAATCAGCCCGCGGGTGTGGGTTTTGAGGCCTGAGAAGCTGAAGTCCAGTCCTGGTCGATTAACCATAGGCCTTGGGAATTCGAAGCGGTTAGGATCACCAGCCAGTGCCATTTGCGCCACTTCCTGACCGCCAGGAAAGCCCAGGCCCAGTAAACGGGCTGTTTTGTCAAAGGCCTCACCCGCTGCATCATCGAGCGTCTCGCCGAGAATGGTGTACTCTCCAGGCCCCTGAACCTCAACCAATAGGGTATGCCCCCCAGAGACCAGAAGGGCAACGAAAGGGAACTCAGGGGCAGGGTCGTCGAGCAGGGGGGATAGGAGGTGGCCCTCCATATGGTGTATGCCGATGGCGGGTATGCCCAGCGCTTGGGCCATGGAGACCGCTGTGGAGGCACCAACCAACAGCGCCCCTGCCAAGCCCGGCCCTTGGGTGTAGGCAATGGCATCTAGACCCTTTGGGCTGATATCAGCGGCCTTCAGGACCTCATCAATCATGCCCGGAAGCTTCCTCAAGTGGTCTCGAGAGGCCAATTCAGGCACCACCCCGCCGTATTGCTCATGATCCACCTGAGTGTAGACCCGCTCACACACCACCCCCTGGCCTGCCTGAAACAGCGCTACCCCAGTCTCATCACATGAGGTTTCAATACCCAGAATGCTTTGCATGTTGGCCTGCCTGCGAGTTATAATGGTGGACTTTCCACTAATTTAACATCTTGGATGGATATCAATGCCCAGCGTTAAAGTAAAAGAAAACGAGCCATTTGAATACGCATTACGCCGTTTCAAGCGCTCTTGTGAAAAAGCCGGTGTCGTCTCAGAGAGCCGCCGACGCGAGTTTTTCGAGAAGCCAACTCAAGAGAGAAAGCGCAAGAAAGCAGCGGCTGTGAAACGTCATTTGCGTAAAATCTCGCGTGAGCGGGTGAATCGTCGCCGTTTGTACTGAGTTCATTGTACTGCTTCTCGCCAGTTCTGGGTATCTAAGCCCATGTCGATCAAAGAACGCCTACTAGACGATATCAAGCAAGCCATGAAGGCGGGCGAAAAAGCGCGCCTGAAAACCTTGCGCATGGCCTCGGCCGCCCTCAAGCAAAAAGAAGTCGATGAGCGCATCAGCCTAGATGATGCCGCTGTGCTCGCAGTCATAGAGAAAATGGTGAAACAGCGTCGCGACTCCATTGAGCAGTATGTTCAAGGCGGTCGTCCTGAATTGGCTGAGATCGAAGAGGCTGAGATTGCAATCTTGCAAACTTACCTGCCCGAAGCCTTGAGCGAAGATGAGTTGGTAGCTTTGATTGATGAAGCCATCAGCCAATCAGACGCCACAGGCATGGCAGCGATGGGTGGCATCATGGCTGCCCTAAAACCTAAAATCCAAGGGCGCGCGGACATGCGTGAGGTCTCAAATCAGGTCAGGGCTCGATTGGGCCAAGCGACTGCCGGGTAGCCGGTATCGATTTTGGCTGGCCGAATACCGGAATCTTTCATTGAAACGCTCTTAGAGCGTGTGGACATTGTTGAAGTGGTCGGTTCGCGCTTGTCACTGAAACCCACGGGTCGAGGTGAGCACAAAGCACTGTGTCCCTTTCACGACGAAAAAACCCCATCATTCACAGTGAGTGGTCAAAAGCAGTTCTATCACTGCTTTGGCTGCGGTGCTCATGGCACGGCGGTGGGCTTTTTAATGCAGCACGACGGCCTTGATTTTCCGCTGGCCATTGAAGAGTTGGCTCAGATGGCTGGGTTGCCCGTACCGAGAGAGGCAGGTGCGCCTGGTACTGAGCGGCATGATCGTCTCTACGAGGCTCTGGCCATGGCTCAGCAGTGGTTTAGAAAGCACTTAGGCGCCAACGAGGGTGCCAAGAATTACCTGAAAAACCGTGGTTTTGATAAACAGACGGTCGATGAGTTTGGCATTGGGTATGCCCCAGATGCTTGGCAAGGCTTGGCTGATCATCTGACTCAGGAGGGGTTCGAGGTCAAAACCTTGGAAAAAGCAGGGTTGGTCACTTTACGTAACGGCCGGCCCATGGATAAGTTTAGAGATCGCGTGATGTTTCCTATCCATGACCGCCGTGGCCGTGTCATCGCTTTTGGTGGTCGTGCCTTGCAAGATCAAGGGCCGAAGTATATGAACTCGCCCGAGACACCCATCTTTCATAAAGGCCGTGAGTTATATCGGCTGTATCAAGTCAGACAAGGGGGGTTACCAGAACGGATTTTGGTGGTGGAGGGCTATATGGATGCCGCTGCACTGCATCAGTTCGGTGTGAGTGAGGCCGTCGCCACTTTGGGGACAGCAGTGACGCCAGATCATTTGGATCTCTTGTTCAGGGCCACGGCTGTGGTGGTCTTTTGTTTTGATGGTGACCGAGCGGGGCGACAAGCCGCCTGGCGGGGACTGGAAACGGCACTGTCTGTTTTAAAAGACAACCGAGAGGTCAGATTCCTGTTCCTACCTGAAGGGGAGGACCCAGACAGTGTGGTTCGTACACACGGCAAAGACGCCTTTGAAGCACTTTTAGACCAAGCCAAGCCACTGTCGCGCTTTTTCTTTGACCAGTTAAGCACGCAGGTGGATATGCAGACACTGGAGGGTCGAGCCAGATTGGTGGCTTTGGCAGAGCCTTATCTTCAAAAGTTACCCGACAGTCCTTATGCGGTGATGATGCGTTCAGAGTTGGGTCGTTTAAGCGGTCATCAAGTCAAAGCCAGTGTGAGTCCTCCCAGCATCTCCAGCGGGTTGTCAGGCGGGGATGCCGAGAAACCATTGACTTTGGTCCAATACGCTGTGGCCCTACTGGTCCAGCGCCCTGAATTAGCCCAAGCGGTGAATTGGTCTGTGATCACGTCTTCAGAAAGTGGCCAAGATCAGCTTAAAGGGTTGAATTTCTTGAAGGAATTGATTGATTTTTGTCAGGCCAAACCCCATCTTTCCACAGCAAACCTTCTAGAATTATGGCGAGATCGTAAAGAAACGCCCCATTTGGCCAAATTGGCCGCTCGCGAGGTGTGTTCGGATTTTGATGCAATGCCTCAGGCTTTGGCTGAAACCTTAGGTAGAATAGGGGATCTACAAAGAAAAGCGCGGGTGCGTGAACTCCAGCAGGCCCAGATGTTAGAGGGAGGCTTGGATGAGGAACGGACCCGTGAATTGCGCGAGTTATTGCAGGCCCGCTCACAGGCACATTAAACACGGTAATTGAAATTTATGGAAACCACGTCTCAGCAACAATCCCAGCTCAAGCAGCTCATTGAGAAAGGCCGCGAGCAAGGTCATTGGTTGACTTATGCCCAAGTCAATGACCACTTGCCTGATGATATCGTCGACGCCGAGCAGATCGAAGACATCATCAACATGATCAATGACATGGGCATCAAGGTGTTTGAAGAAGCGCCGGAAGATGCTGATGCGCTGATTCTCAATGACTCGGCCAGTACAGACTCTGATGACGAGACCGCGCAGCAAGAAGCTGAGGCGGCACTGGCAGCGGTTGAAACTGAGTTAGGTCGGACCACCGATCCTGTCCGCATGTACATGCGCGAAATGGGTACTGTGGACCTGCTAACACGCGAAGATGAGAAAGCCATCGCCAAGCGCATTGAGGATGGACTGAATGACGTCAACATGTCGCTATCCCGTTTCCCTGGCACGATGGAAGCTTTGCTAGAAGAGGCGCAAGCCTGGCGTGATGGTAACCTCCGTCTGAATGAATTGATCAGTGGCTTTATTGATCCCACGCTACTGGCTGAAATGGACTTGATTTCTGAAGACACCATGGAAGCTGCCGTGGAGCAAGAAGCCGAGTATCGGGACGATGAAGAAATTGATGAGGATGAAGAAGAGCGTCCAGCACCTACCGTCAATACGGGCCCAGATCCAGAGCAAGTGAGCCAATTTTTTGGTGAGCTTGAGGAGATGTATCAACACTACATCAAGCTTTATGACCGTTATGGCCCCAACGGCAAGCGTACCAATGAGCTGAAAGACCAGATTTCCGAACAGTTCATGCGCTTAAAACTGCCACCACGCATGTTTGATTTCTTAGTCAACCGCATGCGTTTCCAAGTGGCGATCATTCGTGATGTCGAACGTGAAATCATGACCATCTGCACGGATGATTGCGGGATGCCAAAGAAAGATTTCTTGCAAAGCTTTCAAGACAACGAGACCTCGACCAACTGGTTAAATGGACTGGTCAGAAGAAAAGCACCTTGGGCCACCAAGATCAAAGCGCGCAAAGCGGATATTGCAGAATTACAAAAACGTCTTGCCAATTTTGAGAACATGAACCGAGTCACCATTGCTGAGCTAAGAGAGCTCAATCGGTGCATGACCATTGGTGAAGCCCGTGCCAGACGCGCTAAAAAAGAAATGGTTGAAGCCAACTTGAGACTGGTCATCTCCATTGCCAAGAAGTACACCAACCGTGGCCTTCAGTTCTTGGATCTTATTCAAGAAGGCAATATTGGCTTGATGAAAGCGGTGGATAAGTTTGAATACCGCCGAGGTTATAAGTTTTCTACCTACGCGACCTGGTGGATCAGGCAGGCCATCACGCGCTCCATCGCAGATCAGGCAAGAACCATTCGTATCCCTGTCCACATGATTGAGACCATCAACAAACTCAATAGAATTTCGCGACAAATGCTTCAAGAGATGGGTCGTGAGCCGACCGCTGAAGAGTTGGCCAAAGAGATGGAGATGCCTGAAGATAAGGTCCGCAAGGTGTTAAAGATTGCCAAAGAGCCTATCTCCATGGAAACGCCCATTGGCGATGATGAAGATTCGCATTTAGGTGATTTTATTGAGGATTTGAATATCCTCTCGCCTGTGGAAACGGCGACAACAACAGGGCTGACGGATACCGTCACAAAAGTGCTCGGTGGCTTGACGCCTAGAGAAGCGAAGGTGCTGAGAATGCGCTTTGGGATTGATATGAACACAGACCACACCTTAGAAGAAGTGGGCAAGCAGTTTGATGTCACCCGAGAGCGGATTCGCCAAATAGAAGCCAAAGCGTTGCGTAAACTTCGTCATCCGACACGCTCGGAGCAATTGAGAAGTTTTCTAGACGCAGACTAAACGCTACCCCCCCAAAGCGCGATCGGCGCGATCGGCGCTTTGGGCGTTTCGTTCAATCCATATCAAATGCAGGCTGAATCTCTGCCTCAGGGATCGGATAGACAGCGGCTTTGCCTAATGCGGCAAGCAACACAAACCGGATTGAGTTGTCTCGGTTTTTCTTGTCTAGACGCATCCGCTCGATCATCTGTACTGGGCCCAAGGATTCAGGGAGGGTGGTCGGCAAGCCAACGGCCTTAAACAAGTCCTCTAGGCGTTGTTTTGTCGAGCTGGGTGCATAGCCATGATGCTCGCTCAATCTTGCGGCCATGACCATACCAATCGCAATGGCCTCGCCATGTCTGAAGGTGTCGTAATCTGTGAGTGCTTCGATGGCGTGGCCGAAAGTGTGGCCGAAATTCAACAGCGCACGCTCACCACTTTCTTTTTCATCTCTGGCCACAACTCCGGCTTTCGCCATCACCGAGTGACGAATCGCTTTTTCTAAGATCACGGGGTCTCGTCGCGCCAATGCTTTTGCGTTTGTCTCAAGCCATTCAAAAAAAGCAAGATCGCCAATCGCACCGTACTTGATCACTTCAGCCAAGCCCGCTCGATAGTCTCGCTCACTCAGGGTGGTCAATGTGGTTGGGTCAATGATGATGGCTTTGGGTGCATGAAAAGCACCGATTAAATTCTTGCCCATCGGATGATTGACCGCAGTCTTACCACCGATCGCTGCATCGACTTGTGCCAATAAAGAGGTCGGTATCTGAATCAGGCCAATGCCACGCATATAGCTGGCGGCAGCGAAGCCGGCCAAATCACCAATCACACCGCCGCCCAGTGCGATGATGGTGGCATCACGCTGGGCATTGAGAGAAACCAAATGGTCGAGAATAGACGACCATTGGGTGATGCTTTTCGTCGCCTCACCGGCGGGTAAGACGAGGTGATCGACTGAGGATAGTGTGGTCAGAGCCTCTTCCAGTGGCTTCAAGTAATGAGGCGCCACTTGGTCTTCAGTGACAATGAGGACCTGCCCTGATAGGTGGTGTGACCACTGGGAGATATCTTTGACGCCACCTTCAATCATATATACCGGGCAGCTTAATTGCCCGTGCTGAATATCAGTCACTTTGCCTTGGGTAGGTTGAGACGTCATGATGAGCCTTTGTTTGCTGATTCTTCCAGAACATCCAATATATTCTTAGCCGCCCGCTGGCCCATGGCTTGGGGTGTCACGTTGGCTGACTCAACAATAATGTCAGCACAGGCCTCGTACAGCGGATCACGCCATTTTGCCATGTCTTGCAAACGTTGTTTTCGGTTTGGGGTTTGTAGCAGTGGGCGTCGCTGATCTCTGGCTAATCGCTTCAATTGCTGCTGGACGGATGTTTTGAGCCAGACAGTGATGCCGCGTTCTTTTAAAAAGGAGCGATTTTCAGGGCTCAAAACGCTGCCACCCCCAGTGGCGACCACCACATTAGGCAGCTGGGTGAGCTCATCAAGCATCTGTGTCTCTCGCCGTCGAAAACCTTCTTCGCCCTCAATTTCGAATATTCGGTCCACGTCAACCCCACAGCGTTGCTCTATGCACTCATCCACATCCACAAAGGCCAGGCCCAGACGTTGAGCCAAAACACGACCAACCGTGGTCTTACCAGACCCCATCGGACCGATTAAAAATAGCCTGTATGGTGCGTTGGTCATTTCATTCACGAAATCATTGCATTTCTTGCTACTATAGCGCCTATGTTACGGTTCTCAATCTTATTTGTGGTGTTAATCCTGACCTTATTTACGGTCGAGGTGCTTCAACCTGTGCAAGAGCATGTGATCTTGCCTTTCACGGCAGTGATCGCCAAGATCAGTGTTTTTCTCATTGAGTTATTTGATAATGGTGTGATTTCAGCGGGTAAAGTGATTCGCGATGCACAGTCGGGCTTTGCCGTGAGTATCGAGCCAGGATGCAACGGCGTCGAGGCTTTGATCATTTTGTTTGCGGCGATCTTCGCGTTTCCTGCCTCATTAAAAAATAAATTAATTGGTTTTGGGATCGGTTTTGTCGCTATCCAAGCGTTAAATTTAGTTCGCATTATCAGCCTGTTCTACTTGGGCCAGTGGAACATGACTTGGTTCAACTGGTTCCACCTATATCTGTGGCAAGCATTGATCATTCTAGATGCCCTGGTCGTTTGGCTGATTTGGCTTCGTATGTTACCGGCGAAGCCCAGCAATTCTGGGCCCACAGCCACCGCTGTCTAGCCTTGATCTGACCAATGGCGGTGTTAACACCAGACATCCTTGAGCGTTTTCAGGCAGGCTTTGACCGCGCTGTGAGCGCGCAAATCCCAGAGGCCAACGCCATGACCTTGGCAACTGTGGACCCGGATGGTCGACCCGCCGCGCGAACCGTTTTATTAAAAGGATTTGATCTTGATGGGTTTGTCTTTTATACCAACCTAGGTTCTCGAAAAGGCCAGCATCTCGCTCACACGCCCGAAGCCTCCGCTGTGTTTTGGTGGCGCGAAAATGAAGAACAGGTATTGATTGATGGCTCGGTGCGCCCAGTGACCGAAGCAGAGGCTGATGAGTACTTTGCCTCTCGCCCTCGAGGCAGTCAGATCGGCGCCTGGGCCTCCAAACAATCCACTCACCTCAGTAGCCGTGAGACATTGCTCGAGGCGGTTAAAGAGACAGAAGCTCGCTTTGAGGGTCAAGCTGTTCCAAGACCACCTCACTGGTCAGGGTTCCGCATTCAACCCAGACGCATCGAGTTTTGGTATGGCAAGCCTTATCGACTCCATGAGCGGATCTGTTACACGGTGGAAGACGGGCACTGGATGAGCGAATCGCTCTTCCCGTAGTTCAATCAATAGACGGGGCGACATTCTCCATTGGCTGGCGTCGTCTTCTTGCCACCTCCCGGTCTACCCAATATTGCGCCAGTTTCTCATTCAGCGCACTCACGCCATCACTCGGCCTGTCATAGCAGCCAGCCAGTGTCCTTTGTCGTTGGGCTTCATAGAGGATGACCGCATTCGCCACTGAAACATTCAGCGATTGGGTCATGCCAAGCATCGGTATAACAATGCTTTGATCGCACAACGCCAAAGCCTCCTCACTCACCCCAAACAACTCTGTGCCCAAGACAACGGCAGATGGCTCGGTAAAGTTGACGTCCCTAAAATCGACTGCACTGTCATCAAAATGGGCTGCATAAAGACGAAAGCCTTTTTGCTTAAGTGCGGTCAGTCCATCACGGCTGTTGCGATGGCGCTCGAGATGTACCCAGCGTTGTGCCCCTTGTGCAATATGGTTGGCTCGCGAAATACCGTCATCACCCGGCACAGCATGTGCTGTGGCAATGCCGACGGCATCACACGTTCTTATGATGGCCGCCACATTATGGGGTTTGTGAACCCGCTCCATAAAAACGGTCAAGTCATGCTGACGTTTCTGAGCAACTTCGCGTATTCTCGCCACGCGAGCTTCAGTGAGCTCACTCGTTGACATAGAAGATTTGATCGAAGCGGAAGCGATGCGGCGGTGCGGTCTGGCCACTTGGCTGGACAGTGATATCAAAACGGATACGTTCCTCATCTCGTATGCGGAATGTGCCAATGTAGTAAATGGCGCCGCGGTCTTGGACTTCGATAAGCTGAATCGGTTTTTTCTGTCCTACGAGATTGGAAGCGTTCACTGTGATTTGGGCGGTCACTGCCTCATCCATGCCCTCAGGTTGTTTCTTTAAGACAGCGATATTCAGTAGCGCCAAATTGCCTGAGCGGGTGATGCCGTAGGCGCGCGCCACTTCAGGTGTGAGCAAGGTGGTATTGAAGGTGTTGTAGTGTGCCACATAGCCGTTAAAGTGTTCGGCTTGCTCAGCCTGCACCAAACTGGTCATACTGAGCGTAAAAAAGGCAATCCAACACCACTTTATCCAAACGCTTTTCATCTAAACACCCAACAAAATCGATAGAAATTGAATGCCTAAAATCGCCACCAATGGCGAGAGATCTAACCCACCCATGGCCGGTAAGATACGGCGGATAGGGGCTAACACAGGATCAACCAATCGATAAATTAGTGGGATGATAGGGTGATGCAGGTTTTGTCCTACCCAAGACAAAATCACACTGATAATGATCAACCACAGGTAGGTGTTTAAGAGCATCCTGACCAAACGCATGAGTGACAAGAGCAACAACACACCCAAGTCAAGGGCTTGTCCTGATAGCACCAACAGCGCCACCAATGACAGTAGTTGTAAGAGATAGAGTGCTAACCATCCTGCAATATTGACTTTTTGCGATCTGGGAAGAACCGTCGCCAACGGTTGGATCACTGGGTTGGTGATTTGTACCAAGAACTGCACTGCGGGGTTATAAAAGTCAGCTCGGCGCATCTCAAGCAGTAACCGAATAAGCAAAGCCACCATGTAAAGATGGACCACGGTGTCGACCAAAAAGGCCAATGCTTGATTAAGTGAACCCATGAATCAGTGCTCCTTCGTTGAATCTTCTCTGTGAGATTGTCCCAGTTCTTGGCTGCGTTGGCGCGCTGCTGCCACGGCATCACGCACTGTGTCAGCCAAAGCGTGATCTGAAAAAACCGATAAGGCTGCTTGCGTCGTTCCACCTGGCGAAGTCACCCGTTCCCTGAGCACCTTGGCGCCCTCGTCACTTTGACTGAGCATGGTACCTGCGCCAAGCGCTGTCTGATAGACGAGTTTCTCAGCCACAGACCTTTCCAGTCCTTGTGCGGTGCCCGCGGCCACCATGTGCTCGGCCAATGCAAAAAAGTAGGCAGGGCCAGATCCAGACAGGGCTGTGACGGTATCCATGTGCTCTTCCTGACTTAACCAGAGGCATTGGCCGACTCGGCCCATCAGGTCACTTGCCCATGCTTTGGCTTCATCTGTTAGGGCATCATTACCGACCATGGCCGTGACACCCTGCCCAACCAGCGCCGGTGTATTGGGCATGGCACGAATAATCGGTCGAGTGCCCAAGACTTGTTCGAAGTGATCAAGACCCACACCACTGGCAATACTTAAAATCACAGGCCTCGCTGTGCCTGCCGTGAGGTATGGCTTGAGGGTGGCTAATACCTCGGGAATGGTTTGCGGTTTCACCGCCAAGACAATCAAATCGACCTCACTGATCGCTTGGGTGAGGTGATCGCTGACTTCAATGCCAAAGGTTGTTTTAAGTCGTTGGCCTGCGTGAGGGTCGGGGTCGACCACCTTGATTAGACTGTTTGGGATACCTGAGTCTAGTAGGCCACCAATCAGTGCCGTGGCCATGTTGCCTCCCCCAATAAATGTCACGGTGTAGTTGCGCATACCCTCTATTGTAGAACAAGCATCAGTGACTCAGGTTGTGGCTTCAGGCCTTAGATCTGGGGCCGAACAAGGCCGTACCAATCCGAACTAAGTTGGCGCCAGCGAAGATCGCTGCTTCCAGATCGTCTGACATGCCGGCTGATAGGGTATCCACCGTCGGATGCGCCTTTGCGAGTTGTTGATAGTGTGCTGCCAAAGATTGGAACACATCCAACTGGGCTTGCCTATCTGTTCTCGGTTGCGGGATGGCCATCAGCCCTCGGAGCGTGAGATGAGGACATTGATCAATCGCCTCGGCCAAGGCAGGAATATCGTCAGGCCGACACCCCGCTTTTTGGGTTTCATCATCCATGTTGACTTGGATGAGCACGTTAAGCGGCGGTGCGTCACTGGGCCGTTGGTCATTCAATCGCCCAATGACTTTTGGCCGATCAACGCTATGCACCCAGTCAAAGGTCTCAGCGATGGCGCGCGTTTTATTCGATTGGATTGGACCAATAAAGTGCCATTCAAGCTGGAGAGATGCCAGCGCAGTGGCCTTCTCCACACCTTCCGAGACATAGTTTTCACCGAAAGCCCGTTGACCGAGTTTGGCCAACTCGGCCACGGCTTGGCTTGGACGGGTCTTGCTGACAGCCAGCAGATGAACCTCATCAGGTGCTCTATTGGCCGCCAAGCAGGCCGCCTGAATACGGGCTTTCACTGCCTCATACGCCGCCAATACCGAGCTATGGTCGGAACTTTGTTGTGTTTTTTGGGTCATATCGTCATGAAAATCAATGGCCTAATCGCTGTTTGGGCTTAACCCTTCGTTAACCAAGCAAGTTCTATTCTAAAGGTGGTTGAGGTCTCTTGGTGTCTTCATTCTTTGGTCAGACTCCGATGTTGACGCCGATGGACAGGGCAGTGTGAGCCCGGGCATGTGAATTGCCCGGGCTATTTTTTTGTAGAATCAGACCATGCGCATATTAATCATTGAAGATAACCGAGACATTGCCGCCAATTTAGGTGACTTCTTGTCAGATCGAGGCCATGAGGTTGATTATGCCTATGATGGCATCACTGGCCTGAACCTCGCCACAACGCATCCCTTTGATGCCTTGGTCTTAGATCTGTCGTTGCCTGGCATGGATGGCTTGGAGGTGGCGCGGCAACTTCGCCAAGAGGCCAAAGTCGATACCCCCATTTTGATGCTCACAGCCCGCGACCAACTGGACGATAAGTTGGCTGGTTTTGAGTCTGGCGCAGATGACTACTTGGTCAAGCCGTTTGAGTTGAAAGAGGTTGAAGCGCGCATGGAAGTTTTGGCGCGTCGAGGGCAGCGCATTAAGCCCACCCTGCTCACTGTGGGCGATTTGTCCTATAACCTAGAGACATATAAAGTGACTCGGCAGGGCCAGTCAATCGAACTTAATCCGATCGGGTTAAAACTTCTAGAAAAGTTAATGAGTGCATCACCAGCAGTTGTGACGCGCCGAGAATTGGAGCATCACGTTTGGGGTGAGGAATTACCCGACAGTGATAGCTTGCGTGTCCACATTCACTCATTGCGCGTGGCCATTGATAAGCCATTTAGCGAGGCCATGATCCACACGCGTCACGGTATTGGCTACAGCTTGGTTGCCCCGGATGAAGTATCGGCGTCGTCTTAGAAGCCGGCTCATCCTGTCGTTTCTCTTTTTTGGGACATTCTTGAGTGTCTTATTCGCGCTGGCTGTCTTATTTGTCCAAAACCTACTCGAAGATGCGCTGATCACCCAAACCTTGGCTGAAGAGGTAGACCAATACATCATTGATCTTCGCCAAGACCCCACATTGGTAGAGCCCTTTTATACCCGCATTCAAGGGTATGTGACTCGCCCTGAGCGGGCTGACATTGTGCCCGAGCCATTTCGGGCACTGCCATCTGGCGTCCATGAGGTCGCCACAGACGAGGCTTATTACAAAGCCATCATCCGAAAAGAAAATGATTTCTGGGTCTTTTTGACCTATGACATTTCAGATAATCGTGAACTCTCACGTCGATTGATTATGGCGCTGATCGCCGTGGTTGTCTTTTTCTCGGCCTTGTCTCTGGCCTTGGGTATTTGGTCGTCTGGTCGGGTGTTGGC
>JALQZL010000290.1 GCA_023258355.1 Wenzhouxiangellaceae bacterium
AGATTCTGGGCCTCCCCCCAAACCCCTTGCAAACGTAGTAAAAATGCTAGCAGATTTTATGTCTAATGCCGCTGCTGCAGTGCACACACACACATGTGCACCACCACACGTGCAGACTGCACATGTAGCGCCTCTTACTTGCAAACATGTAGCAGCAGCATGAGACCCACTATTATTACGGCATGTGCAGTGCTAGAAGGCTGGCTGCCAACTGTGTGCCTGCATGTGCAGTTCTGAGTGTGCCGGTACACCGTGCGAACATGGAGTGGATGACTCACTCGACTGAAATCAAACTCCCCCAAAACTGTTCCAAAAGCTAGGGAAATAAGCATGCGGAAAAAGCCGAGTACTCAATATGCTTATTTTATCTGAAATCTGAGTACTCGGATAAGCATATGGAATATGCTTATAACTGGGTCCGGACTGTAATGTCATTCATCGAAGATCTCTTTTATTTAATTTCACTATTACTACTACTACTACAGTAATTCGCTACTTCTTTGCGGCGATACTGGCTATTCTCTAAACAATGCAACTCATGACACGAAGA
>JALQZL010000291.1 GCA_023258355.1 Wenzhouxiangellaceae bacterium
TAAGTATTATGATGATCATAACATTTTTATTTTACCATCATTTACAGAAGGCCATCCAATGGTCCTTCTGGAGGCGTTAGCACGTTTAAGACCTGTGATAGTTTTTAAAGATATAGAACACGTAATAGAGGACAAAAAAGGAATATTTGTTGCAGAAAGAAATATAGAGAATTTAGTTGAAAAAATTGAATTTATAAAAAAAAATTATTCATCCATACAAGAGGAAATGAAAAAAAATTATCTTCCAACTAAACAGGATTTTTTAAGAGATTTGAGTTCAATTATTTCAAAAAAGAATTTTTGGAAAAATTAACAGATATAATTGTGCATACAAATTAAACCTTGGAGAGGTGGCCGAGTGGTTGAAGGCGCACGCTTGGAAAGCGTGTAAACGGGAAACTGTTTCGAGGGTTCGAATCCCTCTCTCTCCGCCATTTAAATATCCACATACAACTAATAAGAGTCTTAAGTTAAACGCTCGAATCAAATAATTTACATTTAAGGGCAGTGGAGGGAGACTGAAGCTGCCTTTGCTTTTATA
>JALQZL010000292.1 GCA_023258355.1 Wenzhouxiangellaceae bacterium
ATTCCAATTCAGTATCAGAAAACGCAGATTGTGAAAATATCAGACCAATAATTACAAGTGCTAGTTTAAACATAAACTTCTCCTTGACTTCATAATATAAGTGCCACACTTGGATAACAAGGCAGTGGCCGCCCCGCGGGATCATGCAGCTAGTGCGTAATCACCGTAGTAGTTGTCGTCATTGGCAGTTATAGTTTTGAACCACCGTTTTACGTCAGCGTTCATGGACGGTTCTCCATTTGCTTTCAGTTGCCTGTCGAATCCATAACGCCCCCGAAACTGGGTACCGCAAAATTGGTGGAGGCGGCGGGAGTCGAACCCGCGTCCAAACTTCCTAATACAAACTTCAGCGAACATCTCTATTTATTTCTTGACAAATTCGCGAAGCGTCTTGAGTAATTTCTACAGGATTGTCTAAATCGTAATAATTTCTCAAATCGCAAACTGTTCTCCATTTATTAAAGCCTTCATGACCATAAACTTTATATGAATCATATACATCTAATGCTTCAATATCTGTTGTGTCCATACCATGTAT
>JALQZL010000293.1 GCA_023258355.1 Wenzhouxiangellaceae bacterium
GGGCCAGATGCAATTGCCCCTCTTGAGCGAGAGATGGCCCGCCTGTCCCGTCTGTTAGATCGGCATTTGCAAGATGAAGAAGAACTGGTGGTTCCCGTAATTCTAAAATTCGGCTCTTCGGGCCTAGCCGGATAACCCAAAGCCCCCGCACTTGGGGGCTGTGGGGGAAAGTTTAGAAATCTAAGTTCTCAACACTCAGAGCGTTGGCTTGGATGAATTCGCGACGGGGTTCTACGACATCGCCCATCAGTTTGGTGAAAATGTCATCCGCATCGGCCAGATCGTCAATTTTGACCTGCAACAAGGTGCGCGCCTCTGGGTCAAGGGTTGTCTCCCACAGCTGGCCTGGGTTCATCTCACCCAAACCCTTATAGCGTTGCAGGGTCAGGCCCTTTTCACCTTCCGCCAAAATGGCATCCAGCAACTCGGTCGGGCCATGGATGATCTGGCTACGTTCTTTACGGGCAAGATGCGCTGGCTTTGCAAAAATCTCGCGTGTTTCGGCGCTGACGGAGGAGAGCTTGCGCGCCTCGCC
>JALQZL010000294.1 GCA_023258355.1 Wenzhouxiangellaceae bacterium
GCATCATGCGACGCATGGAGCCGACATCTTTTGGTGCAGAGCCATTGATTGTGCAAGCCATTTATCCATTGCCTGAGCAGTTTGTGGCCATGGCATCGGATATTGAGAGGGCATACTACCGGTATCAAAATGTGTCCTTTCTTCGTGCTCGGTTACAACAGAGTTTGGTTTTGATTCTCAGTTTGGTCTTGCTGTTGACAGCCCTTTTGGCCATTGTCTTGGCGTTCAATGCAGCCAGACGAGTCAGCCAACCGATCAAAGATTTAGAGCAAGCCACTGAGGAATTGGCCGCTGGTCGCTTTCCCGATGAATTGATTACGGACGCTCAAGATGAATTGGGTTTTTTGGTGAAATCATTCAACACCATGACCCAAGAGCTGGCGCAATCCAGACAAGCGCTCGAGGCACAGCGCCGCTATCTTGAGATTGTGTTGGGACGTTTGTCATCAGGGGTCTTGGCCGTTGATGCATCGGGCCAAATGACAGCACTTAACCGCGCTGCTGCCGACATCTTGGGATTGAGTTATGACTCA
>JALQZL010000295.1:0-262 GCA_023258355.1 Wenzhouxiangellaceae bacterium
GATCCTTGTAGGTGTGGCCATTGCCAAAAGCGGCGATGCGGGAGCCAGGGTCAGGTCAGCGCTGGATGACTGGAACGAGGTCATTATGCGCCTGATCATGATGCTCATGGCCGTCGCACCTGCTGGCGTGTTCTGCCTGATGATTACGCTGTTTACCAACATGGGATTTGCTGCCATTGCAGATCTGATCAAGTATTTCCTGACGGTTGCCGGCGTTCTGGTGCTGCACTTCCTGCTGACCTACTCGATGATGGTGCGCTTT
>JALQZL010000295.1:272-532 GCA_023258355.1 Wenzhouxiangellaceae bacterium
ATGGCTTATGCGTTTTCGACCAGCAGCTCCAATGCCACCTTGCCAATTACACTGGAGACAGTGGAACACCGCCTCGGGGTAAAAAATGAAGTGGCGGCCTTTACCGTGCCGCTCGGCGCCACCATCAACATGGATGGCACAGCCATCATGCAGGGTGTTGCAACAGTGTTCATTGCCCAGGCTTACGGTATCGATATCTCGTTTACCGGTTACCTGATGGTTGTACTCACCGCCACCCTGGCGTCCATAGGTACCGCCGG
>JALQZL010000296.1 GCA_023258355.1 Wenzhouxiangellaceae bacterium
GGTGATTTGGTGGAAAGAATGTGGGGTTGTGCAGAAAATTTGGTGCCGGCTGAGAGATTCGAACTCCCGACCCACTGATTACAAATCAGTTGCTCTACCAACTGAGCTAAGCCGGCCACCGATTTAGAACCGATATTCTACCCCATCTCGTACAATAAGACACCATGAAAATATCACCACTGATCGACATCGGCTGCAACCTCACCCACAACAGCTTTGATGAGGACAGAGGCCAGGTGATTGAGGCTGCGAGCCAAGCGGGGGTCGTTGCTATGGTGGTCACCGGGGCCACAGAGCCTGGGAGCCTCCAAGCCTTGGATTTGACCAAGCACTGGCCCCACTGCCTGACCGCCACCGCGGGTGTTCACCCCCACCACGCTCAAGATTTCACAACAGACACGGAAAGTGTATTGAAAGAACTGCACCAACAAGAAGCCGTGGTGGCTGTGGGTGAATGTGGTTTGGACTATTTCAGAGACTTCTCACCGAGGCGAGCTCAGCACCACGCCTTTGAGCAACAATTGGAACTG
>JALQZL010000297.1 GCA_023258355.1 Wenzhouxiangellaceae bacterium
AGATTCCCTTGAAACAACACCTCGGTGGTTGGCACCGCCACATCGGCATCAACCACATCCACACCCTCGGCGATCAGAAGGTTATTTCGAAGCACAACATTGTCAAAGTTCCCCCCAAACAATCGCACCGCGGCCGGCGTGCCCTGTGAGGCACTGCTGATATAGACGGTGTTGTGATAAATCTGGGTATCACGAACCGGATTGGCGGCCTGCGCTGCCCACAGGGTAATCCCACCATAACCACGACGACGCCCATCGTTTTGGCTAATGTTGTAACGGACCACATTGTCACCAAACATCGGTGCGCCTTGATACTGGGCCAAAAGATACCCCGCCCCGTCGTTGTTGTAACTGAAGTTGTATTGCAAAATCGAATTCGTGCTGCCGCCATCTAAATCAAAGCCACCCCCATCACCGCCTGCGCTTTTATTTTCATAGGCCAAGTTGTGCTGAATCACCACGTTATTCGAGTCATAAGCCCAGATCGCCACCGGCCCAGCTGAGTTGGTATTGGCCGCCCCCTTGTGATG
>JALQZL010000298.1 GCA_023258355.1 Wenzhouxiangellaceae bacterium
GTGTACTTTGGCTCAGCACCTCATCTAGCCAATTGGCCTGCTGAATGGCCAGATCTTCTTCATAGATTGCGCTCATGGAATCCAAAACAACAACCAGTGTGTCTTGATAGGACACGTGATAAACGGTGGACTCAAGGCCCTCCGGCCCATTGTTTGGTGTGGAGAATTGGGGTGCAAACTGAGGGCTCAGGATGCGATTGAAACCCAGCATACGATCCACAAATTCATGGTTTCCAGCCACAATCACTGAAGGAATCATGGCATTTAGAAATGAGCCTGCATCGAACCACTCACCCCATTCGTCGTCATGATTTCCATCTCTCAAGTTAACCATGTCACCTGCGTGGAGCATAAATGCAGGACGCTCATTGCGCATAAATGCTTCTCGAATCACACGAGAGAAGTGGCTTCGAACAGAGTTTTGGGCGTCACCGAAATATAAGAAAGAAAAAGATTTTGTGTCGGTTGGTGGTGTCTGAAATTGAAACCATTCGCTCCAGGTCTTATCGCCCATGACTCGATAGGCGT
>JALQZL010000299.1:0-236 GCA_023258355.1 Wenzhouxiangellaceae bacterium
AATTCCCATTCAAGCAGCAATTGGTGGCAAAATTATTGCCAGAGAAACTATTCAAGGTTTCAAGAAAGATGTTTTGACTAAAATTCATGGTGGCGGGGCTAGAGATAGAAAGAGAAAATTGCTTGATAAGCAAAAAAGAGGAAAATCTAGAATGAAACAATTTGGAAGTGTTGAAATACCTCAAGAAGCATTTATTGGAGTTTTAAAAATAAATAAAGATGCTTAATATTTTTTTG
>JALQZL010000299.1:246-520 GCA_023258355.1 Wenzhouxiangellaceae bacterium
AAAGATATCTATTTTTATTTGAATAGTCTGAGAAAAGATCATGAGATTTTTCATATAAAAAATACTAGTTTGTGTTTTTATATAAAAAAATAGGAGAGATGTGAGAGCGGTTTAATCAGCACGCTTGGAAAGTGTGTGTACTGTCAAAGGTACCGAGGGTTCGAATCCCTCTCTCTCCGCCAAATTAATTTATTATTTCGTAAAATTTTTTAATTAAATTAACTGCTCTTTTATCTAATCCCATAGTGGGATTAATTTTTTTAGTTACATAAGC
>JALQZL010000029.1 GCA_023258355.1 Wenzhouxiangellaceae bacterium
GGTGAGGGCCCTGTGATTGCTTGGATGGGCTACTCAGTGCATGGAAACGAGGCGTCTGCGGCGTCTGCGGCAGTACAAACCGCCTTTTATTTGGCTGCATCCGAAGATGAGACGGTCAAGACATGGTTCGATTCCATGGTCATTGTGATGGAGCCTGTGCTGAATCCAGATGGGTTGGATCGTTTCGCACATTGGGTGAACATGCATCGTGGCCAGCATCCATCGAGTGATCCTAATGATCGGGAGCACAATGAAGTTTGGCCGAATGGCCGAACCAATTATTATTGGTTTGATTTGAATCGTGACTGGATGCCTTTGGTTCACCCAGAATCAAGGGCTCGGATGGCTCAGTACTATGCCTGGCAGCCACATGTCGTGACCGACTTCCATGAGATGGGCCGCAATTCGACTTACTTCTTTCAGCCGGGCGTCCCTAATCGGAATAACCCATTGACACCTGCCGAGGTCTTTGAACTGACGGGTGAAATCGCGACTTATCATGCCAAAGCAATGGATGCGGCATCGCAGCCTTATTACACAAAAGAATCTTTTGATGATTATTACGTGGGGAAAGGCTCGACCTATCCCGATATGACAGGTGGCGTAGGCATCTTATTCGAGCAAGGCTCCTCGCGCGGGCATATCCAAGCAACAGACTTTGGTGATCGGACGTTTGCTGATGCCATCACCAACCAAGTCATCACCAGTCTCTCTTCCCTCGCTGCTGCCGCTGCGAATGCTGATGCGCTCAAATCCTATCAGCAACGATTTTTCACAGAAGCAAGACGAATGGCCCGTGAAGATCGTTATGCTGGCTGGGTGATCAGTGATGGCGGGGACCCCGCCAAAGCCCGTGTCTTGTTAGACCGTTTAATGCATCACCAGATAGCTATTTATGCAGCCGCAGAGCCTGTCACTATCGATGGTGTTGCCTATTCGGCAGACGCCAGTTGGGTGATTCCGGCGGATCAAGACCAATACCGTCTGCTGCGGTCACTATTTGATCCAGTGACTGATTTATCCATGGAGACCTTTTATGACGTCTCTACCTGGCCACTCGGCCTGTCCTACGGCCTGCCAGCGGAGAAGGTTCGACGTTTGCCTAAGCAAGGTCAGTTGCTCACCGATGTGCCAAGCATGGCGACCAGTCGCATTGATACAGAAGCAGTTGCTTGGTTAGTGCCGTGGAACCAACATCATGCCTCTGGTCTGCTGGCTGGGCTGATGGCCCAAGGCTATCGTGTGCAAGCGACTGAAGATCCGATGACTGTTGACGGGCAAACCTTTGTCCGTGGCTCATTGATCATCCATCCTGGTATTCAGCCAGGTCACCTAGCGCATGTTGGCTCAGCCATTCAAGCGCTGGTGGCATCGCATCCAGTCAATGTCATTTCCCTCAGTAGCGGCTTGGCTGACAATGGCCCAGACATCGGTTCGCCGTCAGTTCCAGTCCTCAAGCCGATACGACCAGCGGTGCTGGTAGGCGAAGGAATCAATGCCTACAACGCTGGCTACATTTGGTATTGGTTTGATCATCACTTAAAGCAACCCATCACGAAAATTGACACAGGTCAGCTGTCACAGGTCGATTGGTCTGACTACACCCATATCATTTTGCCTGAAGGTGCCTACCAACGATTTGGGGAAGCTTTTGCCAGCAGTCTTAAGACATTTGTTCGCAGCGGTGGTGTTGTAATCGCCAATCGACGGGCGTCAGAGTGGATCGAGAGTGTAGACCTTGGTTGGGACTGGCAAGAGACAGAAAAATCCACGGAGCCAACCACAGAGCGAAGACCTTATGAAGCGTACTCTTTGGACTTTGCGCGTGAGGTGATTGGTGGAAGTGCTTTGGCTGTGACCTTGGACATCACTCATCCCCTCGGATATGGCTATCAAGATGCCAATCTCACGACATTCCGACGCGGTGCGCATGTGCTTAAAGCGGACACCAATCACTATACACGTGCGGGTGTTTATCAAGATCCCGTGCTGCAGTCTGGTTACCTAGGCGAGAGCAACAAGGCTAAGTTAGCAGGGACACCTGCGCTGGTGGCGACCCGTCATGGACAAGGGGTAGTGGTGCGGATGGCAGATGATTATTTATTCAGGGGCTATTGGTTGGGGACAGAGCGGGTATTTGCAAACGCTGTTTTCTTCAGCCAGTTGATTGGGACGACTCGCCTCCCGTCTGAGTAGATGCATTCAGGCCAGGCATTGCGATCGACTCCAATGCCTGGCGATTGAGAATCCGAATCTGTTTGCCATGGACCTCAATGATATCGTTCCGCTGAAATTTCGATAGAGTTCTGGACACTGTTTCAATGGTAATGCCGAGATAATTCGCGATATCACGCCGGTCCATGCTCAACTTGAACTGATCTGGATTTTGTCGACGTCTAGCGAGTCGTCTTGATAGGCTCAAGAGAAAGAGTGCTACCCGAGTCTGGGCATCTAGTCTGCCAACCACAAGTAATAGTTCGCGCGTCTCAACCATCTCCTCAGAGAGCAGCCGAATCATGACCTCATTGAGCTTGGGACTATCTCTGAGCATCTTAAGAAAATCAGGGAGCGGAATGTCGCATGTTTGACTGTCTTCCAGTGCCACGGCGAAACTCGGATGGGTTTCTGTGGCCAGGGCATCCAGTCCGATCACCTCACCAGGCAAAAAGAAGCCAGAGACGACCTCTTCGCCATCGGGTGAAATTTGATAGGACTTGATTGATCCAGAGCGCACCACCCGCACATTTTTCATGCTTTGGCCTGCATGAAATAAATGGGCATCCCGTTTTACAGACTGATCTGGTTTGGTCGAAGATTCGAGGATGCCTAATTCATCAGCGGGGAGCTCATGTGTAAAGCACAGACTGAAAAGACTGCAGTCCTCGCAGTTTTTTTGATCTTTTTGAAGTCTCGGTATAGCGCTGGATGAGTCGCACTTGCCCTTCACGATTTTGCCTTTCTGCGTTACTTTATTACATGAAAAGTATAGCAGGTGATTTCCGTGGTCGGTCAAGCGTTTCTGATACTTGAAAGTAAGTTGGGTCAATGCACTCCGATGGGTTTTGCAAACATAGCGGCCATGATGGAAAGATGACCCAAGCCCTCATCAGTGACGCTTAAATGCTTTTCATTGCCTTCCAAGAGACCCGATGCCCTCATTCTCTCTAGTTGTCTGTACTCTTCTGGAAAATGATGCTTGAAGCAAACCCCAAAGCGCTGCTGAATGCCATCAACTGATAATTGATAACGACAAACCATTTCTGAAATGATGGCTTGACGCATCACATCATCTCTATGAAGTGTCATGCCACGTGCAATGGGGAACTGTGTGTTGTGTATTGCTTGGAGATAAGTGCTTGGATCAGTGTCATTCGTGGCAATGTAATCACTAACCAGGCTGATGGCGCCAAGCCCAATGCCTAGCTGATCTAATCGGGGTAACGTTAGGTAGCCATCCACCCCTAAATCTAACTGGGACTCCAGAAAAGCTTGCGCAAGAGGACAAGATGATCTGGCAAAGAGGCCTGAGCCAATGGCATGGTATTTATTTTGTTCTAGTTCAGCCCAAAGGCTTGATCTATCGGTGTGGTCTTTGAGGACATTGTGATAGAGACCTGTTTTGCTGTTCATCGATTCAAAGCTGATGCGGTCTGCGTCTAGCCAGATAAATTGCCGTAAAGCCTCTGTCAGCTGCTCACCAGTCATAGAATCAGGATACTGGGTATCAAGACTGATCCCAATGCTTGTGCCTCTCATGCGTTGGTCATTTATCCACTGAGCATCACAAGAGATAGCCCGATCGATGGACGTTCGGTAGTCAATGTGTAGTTGTGAGAAAGGCTTTGCATGATCAATGATGTCTGTGCGCGCAAGACCCAATGGGACATGAATGAACAACTTCGCATCCTTAGCCACGTTGAAATGGGCATCTATCCGGTTGATCAGATGGCGAATCAGCATCTGGATGGGTCGATGGGTGTTGATATGAACATGCAGTTCACGCAACTGACGATCAGGATCAAAATGAGTTGCTAACCACTTCATTTGATCAATCATGGGCAGTGCCCATTTTTGATAAGAAAGGCCTGTTTCCTCCTCATCAGGCACATGTATTGCAATCATCAGATCATTGGGAATCGGCAGTTGGTTCGATGCTCTAATAGCCTCAACAAATGCTTTGTCAGTATGGGTAGCAGTCACTTGTTTTAGTCTTTGTGCGACTGAAACTGACAATCCATCCTGCACAATAGGCACTGTACTGGCTTGGCTCGTTTTTGGATGACGCCAGGTATTCATAATCAATAGCCTAGTCCTGTTGATCATTGGCTTAATTGATGAAGATCAAATAGCCCTTTGGATCAGTTATTTACCTCGGTGATACACAGTCTGCTAGGAAATGCATCCATGGATGATCAATGAGTTGAACAAGCATGGGGCCAAAGGCCACCAATAACCCTGCCACTAACATCACAGATGCGGCTAACCATCTCAGTCCATGTTGATTTGTGATGGATCGAAAACGCAATGCAATCATCCCGGTACCAAGGAGTGCGGGGGTGGTGCCTAGTCCAAAGGCCAATATCATGGCACTGGTGGCTGCTGGGTCTGCTAGCAAGACAGCACTGGCGATCATGGTGTAGAGCAAACCACACGGCAACAAACCCCAAAGCATGCCCAAGCCAATGGCTTGATCAAATTGAGTGACTGGCAAAAGTTTCTGGAACATGGGCGTGAGCTTTCTTGTTAAGGGCGCCATTAATTCGCCAATGTGGTCCTTGAAGCGACCAGGCATGGCAATGTACAACGCCATTGAGATGATCATGACGCCCAACCCTCCTCGCATGATGGCGCCGCTTGCTTCTGGCATGAATTGCCCTGGGAGCAGTCCGATTAAAGTAGCGAGCAGGCCAATGATCATGTAGCTACTGATGCGCCCACCATGGAACCCAAGCGCAAAGCCGACTTGCCGATTAGGAATCTGAGAATGCAGGAGCCCTGCAATACCACCACACATGCCCAAGCAATGGGTAGAGCCAAAAAGGCCAGCAATCAGTCCAGTGATAAAAGCCGTCTCAGGATTCATGGTCTGTCGGTTCCGATGAGGGTGGATCATCGTCTAAGACATCCAAGGCAGGCGTATCTAAGTCATCAAACTGACCATTTTTGACCGCCCAAAAAAAGAACACCAGAGCCAAAAGCATCAAGACAATCGATAAGGGAATAAGCACATAAATGATGCTCATACAGACCTCGCAGGCGGCGCTGGGTCAAGCTGTGGACGCTTGAGTGATTGACTCGCTAGATCCGTATGCTGCCCATCGGGGATCATGCTACCCACAGCCTGATTGTTGGTGATTTTAGTCCCTGCCCGACGACCATTTAAAACAACCAAGAGACTCGATGCAGACATGCCAATGGCTGCTGCCCAAGGGGGCACAAGACCCATAGCAGCCATTGGAAACGCCAGAGCATTATAGGTAATGGCCCAAATGAGATTTTGTCGGATGATGCGTTTTACTCTAGGGGCAAGCAAGAAGGCCTGGTGAACATGACTCAGGCTAGCGCCCGTCATCACGATATCAGCTTGAGTTCTCGCAATATCAGCACCCTCAGCTAGGCTCATCGACACGTCTGCGCCAGCCAAAACAGGTGCATCATTGATCCCGTCACCAATCATCACCACGCGTCCACCTTCATTTTGAAGCTTTCTCATCAGATCAACTTTGTCTTGAGGAGAGCATTGGCTGGCATACCGAGTGATGCCCAAATCCTTAGCGACTTTCTCTACCGCTGCCGGCTGATCGCCTGAGGCTAGCCAAAGCACAAGGCCATTGTCTTTTAGGCCCTCGATTAATGCCTGTGCGCCTTGCCGAAGTGGATTGTCTAATTCAAACCAAGCCAAGACCCCTTGCTTGTCCGCCAAAGCCACCCAGGCCCCTTCATCTGGCGCTTGGATAGCTTGACCTATCTGATGCATAACAAACGAAGCCTTGCCCAAAAAGTGTGGCACCCCGTCAATCACGCCCATGACACCTTCATGGGCTATTTCTTGAGCGTCAGTGATCTCTCCGCCATCATCCATTGATGAGAAAGCAGAAGCCACTGGGTGCCGACTAATTCTCTCCAAGCGCCCAGCCCACTGTTCTAACCGCACATCACTCACCGCTTGGCCATAGGGATCGCGTATTTGCACCACTGCCATTTGGGATTGGGTGAGTGTCCCCGTTTTATCAAGGACAACATGCGTGATGCTGGATAAGCCCTCTAGGGCATCAGGTCGATTGATCAAAAGTCCAAGGCGCCCAAAGCCGCGAGCGGCCGCCGCCAAGGCAACGGGTGTTCCGAGCGCCAGTGCACAAGGACATGAGACAACCAACACTGACAGCATGATGGGCAAAGTCTGTGTGGGTTCAATCATCCACCAGACAGCACCGACGCATAGGGACCCAATTAAGACAAACGCAATGAACCAACCAGCCACTTGATCTGCCATCTGTGCTGTTCGTGGCTTAAATTGTCTCGTGCGATCCAGTAGCCGAATCACATCGGACAAGGCCGTCTGTTGGCCCATTTTCTGAATTTCAATAACTAACTGGCCACGTGTGAGTTGTGTGCCTGCCAGCACCTCATCACCCACGCCTCGTTCTCGTGGTTTGGCCTCCCCAGAGAGCAGTGCTTCATTAATAGAGGCTTGCCCCTCTACCACTCGCCCATCCGCAGGAATGGTCTCGCCCAATCCAACTTGGATGTGGTCTCCCACAGCCAGCTCAATGAGTCCCACTTGCTCAACACGCCTGCCTGTCAGCCGACTGACTTGATTGGGTAAAGAGCGAGCCAGTGCCGAGTGAAGCTGACCCGCATCTTGTCTGGCGACCATGACCGCATAGCGGCCAAGAAGGAGGAAGAAGATAAACATGACCACAGAATCAAAGTAGGTTTCACCATGACCAAATAGTGTGATCCCAATGCTGGCACTTAAAGCAATCAAGATGGCCAGACTGACAGGCACATCCATGCCGAGACGGCCATGTTTCATTGTCTTCCAAGCAGACTGATAAAAGCCTTGACCGGCATAGAGGGCGACTGGCACGGCCACAAGCATGCTGACAAGCTGAAAAAACCGTGCGGTTTGGGGATCCAAATCTTGGAAGGCGCCGATATAACCAGCGAGCGCATAGCTCATGACCTGCATCATGCCAAGGCCAGCCACCACCATCCGCTTGAGCATGCTCCGCCGTTCCAATTGATTTCGACGAATGCTGGCATCGGGGCTATCTAGGTGAGGTGTATAGCCCAATGTGGCTAATTGGTGAGCAATGTCACTGAGTTGCGTCTTGCTTTGATTCCAGATAATGGTGGCGCGACCATCTGCGGTGTCTACACTCACATCGTGAACACCCTCGAGCAACTTAGTAAAGCGTTGAATCAACCAAGCGCAGGCTGAGCAGTGGATATTCTCCAGCACCAAATGAATGGTCGATAGGCCATCACAATCGGTATTGGCATGGTGTGACAAGACCGCATCGCGATCCCAAGCAACATAGTCATGTCGACCAACGGAATCGGACTGGGGACGCTTGGGTAAGCCATCCCTAAAGTCATAGTAGCGATCAAGGCCTGAGTCATGAATGATTGAGGCAACCATTTGACAGCCGGCACAACACATGGGACGTTCCTCGCCTTGAATAAGCGCAGACAAGTTGACGTTCGAGGGAATAGCTTCTCCACAATGCCAGCAATGATCATGCGCTTCGTTTGTCATAGGCGATGCGGGAACAATGAAATGCCGCCTAGATCCAGACGTGCATTCTCTGCAGAGGACAGCCACCAGGTTTGTGCGAGATCATAAACAATCGCACGTGATCTTGGATGCGGTTGTTGAGAGAGCTCACCAGAGTACTGGCCTGGAAAGATTTGGTTCAGTCTGACGGTGACATCCTGCTCGCTGGTCGCTGGGTGCTGGAAAAGGATCAAGATGGTGCGTGGCAAAGGGTCTTTGCTTGTCTGGGAGAGTCTGACATTGATGATTTGATCATCTATCGTGAGGCTGCCTTCAAGACCAAGCGCTTGTGCTTGACTGGCACGCTCATTGGTATCAACAAGCCCACGAGCAAACCGTGCATAATCTCCAATCACCATCTCTGGTGGATTGGACATGCCGATAACGAACATGATGCTGCCAGCTGAGACGCCGAGGCCCAGAATGCCTAAGAAAAACCAGACCCAAGCTTCTTTGTACCAAGGTCTTGTGACGTCAGATGATGGCATGGTCAATTAATCCAAATCCGCGGGAACATAAAATCGTGTATCCACCGCTTGCTCAATGGCTGATGACTGAGACTGGGCTATGATTGTGATCGCATGCATGCCGCTTTGCGCAGTCAGTAAAGGAATGGTCACGGTCAATGCGACATCAATGGTCTGACCAGCCGGTACCGTCACTTCCTGTATGGGTCGAATCACCTGGATATTGTCTAGCCCTGTCGCGCTGACAGAGAGTAGTAGCGTCTCCTCGGCTCGGTTGGTCAGTTTGAGACTGTAGGAATTTTCAATTTCCTCGCCGACAACCCGATAGAGTGCTGATCGGTCACGTAATACATCAGCTAATAAAGGCTCTCTGCCGGTCAGGATGACACCCACCAAAGTGGCCAAAGCCAGCAAGGCAGCAAAGTAGATGAACAGTCTTGGTCTTAAGATGCGAGTAGGCTTTCCTAATATCGCATTTTCCGTGGTGTAGCGGATCAGACCCCGTGGATAATTCATTTTATCCATCACCTCATCACAAATATCGATACAAGCAGCACACGCAATACATTCAATCTGGAGACCATCTCTGATATCGATCCCAGTGGGGCAGACTTGCACGCAGGCTTGGCAGTCAATGCAATCACCCAATCCCATTGCTTGGTAATCCGCGCCACGCTTGCGCCCACCACGAGGCTCTCCTCTGGCGGTGTCATAAGAGATCACTAGACTGTTGTCATCAAACATCGCTGACTGAAACCGGGCATAGGGACACATGTATTTGCAGACCTGCTCTCGCAAGTAGCCTGCATTGCCATAAGTGGCAAAGGCATAGAAGATGAGCCAAAAAACCTCCCAGCCTCCTAATTGCAGGGTGGGGATACGTGCACCAAGGTCTCTGATGGGGACAAAGAAACCCACGAATGTGAACCCAGTCCAGAGCGCAAATGTAATCCAAAGAAATTGCTTAGATGATTTCTTGCCCCATTTATTCAGTGTCCAAGGCGACTTATCCAGTTTCATTCTCTGGTTGCGGGTGCCTTCTGTGACACGTTCCATCCACAAAAATACCTCAGTCCAGACGGTTTGAGGACAGGCATAACCGCACCATAGTCGACCTGCCAAGGCGGTGAAGAAAAATAAACTCAATGCCGCCATGGCCAAAAGCAAAGAGAGAATAAAGAGATCTTGGGGCCACAAGGTGAGCCCAAGGAAATGGAACTGACGAGCGGGCAAATCGAATAAAACAATTTGCTGATGATTGATATTAATCCACGGAAGCACATAAAAAAGACCAAGCAAGACCCATGCCGAGGTGACTCGGAGGCGAGAGAATCGGCCAGCCACTTCTCGCGGATAAACCTTGGGTTGTTTGACATACAGTGGAATGGATTCAGTGGATTGAGACATCACGAGCGGCCTTGTTTTTTGACGTTGAAACGCTCAATCGGGCGAAGCAGCAACCATGTGAATGTACTCGCCGCAGCGGTCGCCATCCAAAACATAAAAAATGCGATGGTGTAGCCACCGTGACGGGAGATGTCAATCTCGGGGAAAGTGATGTCACGTAATACCAATGGATCAACGAAAACGAAGAAGACCATGGTGGAGACAGCCGCTGAGAAAAATGAGGGCCACAAAATGGCCCCCAATCTTTGTGTCATTGATCGAGGGGCCATCTCACTACTCATGACTGAGCGCCTCATTTTGTTCAAACTGTGGTTTCATACTCAAGATATAAGCCGTCACTAGTTTGGCGCGCGTTTCTCCCAGTAGTTCACGTTGAGCAGGCATAACGCCATTGCGGCCTTGGGTAATCGTGTAGCGAATATCATCCAAGCTTCCACCATAGGTATAAACACCTCTGGTCAAGTTAGGCGCACCTAACATAGGATTTCCCAGACCATTGGTGCCGTGGCAAGCAGCGCAAATGACATCGAACTGTTTTTTCCCTTGCGCAGCCATGGTTGCATCCACATCAAGGCCAGCCAGTTGCTGGACGTAAGTGGCAACACGTGTGACATCTTGATCACTCAGCGAGCTACTAAAGCCAGGCATCACTGCTTGTCTACCGAAGTAAATGGTGTGCCATATCTGATCGACAGATTCACCCCAAATCCAATGGTCATCAGTGAGATTGGGATAACCCGTGGCACCACGTGCATCTGAGCCATGACAGGTGGAACAGTTATGAGCAAATAAATTGCGACCCACTTGAATGGCTTCTGCATTCATTGCCAGCACATCCAGTGGCTGACTCGCCAGCTCGGCAAAGCGGGCCTCAAATACCTCATTGGCATAGGCCATTTCTTCTTGATATTGCTCGGAAGAAGTCCAGCCCAACATGCCTTGATAACGACCTAAGCCCGGGTAGAGCACAAGATAAGCCAGGGCAAAAATAACCGACAAGTAAAAAAGCCAAAGCCACCATCGAGGCATGGGATTATTCAATTCAGCCAGATCTTCATCCCAGACATGACCTGTGGTCTCTTCACCCTGTTTGTTTTGTCCGGTTGTGACCTTGGCTTTGCCAGTGGAAATGAAAAGCCACACCATCACGCCAATAAAGATGAGGGTAATGCCAGCCACATAGAAATGCCAAAAATGACTCATGATGATGTCTCCTTTCTTTCGGTCTTTGATGGCGCATGAGGCAGGTCATCTTCCAGAGGAAGATGGGCTTGCTCATCAAAGTCTTCTTTCTTTTTGAAGATAAAAACCCAAATGGCGATGCCTAGAAATGCAAGCATGGCAAAGGCGGTGATAATGCCGCTGGTCATGGTCGACCTCCTGCCATCTCAGCGCCTGGGTTTTGACCGGTCCATTCGGTGCCAAGGCCTTGCAGATAAGCCACTAAGGCATCCAGCTCTGTTTTTCCGGAGACCGCTTGTGGCGCACCATCAATGACGTCATCTTCGTAAGGGTCGCCTAACATCTGGAGAACACGCATATTTTTTTGTAGCTGTGTGCCGTCAATCATCTTTTCAGCAAGCCATGGGTATGCTGGCATGTTGGAGTCAGGTACAACGGCACGCGGGTCGGTCAGATGCAAGTAATGCCAATCATCACTGTATCGCCCACCGACTCTCGCCAGATCTGGCCCGGTTCGCTTCGACCCCCACTGGAATGGGCGATCATAGACAAACTCACCGGCCACAGAATAGTGACCATAGCGTTCTGTTTCAGAACGAAACGGCCTGACTTGCTGGCTATGACAGTTGTAGCAGCCTTCTTTGACGTAGACATCGCGTCCAGCTAAGCGAAGTGGGCTATAAACTTCGACCCCTGGGGCCGGCTCAACGACCGCGCCTTTGAACATTAAAGGAACGATCTCGACAAGGCCACCAATTGAAATGGCTAAGACAATCAAGACCGCCATCACACCAATATTTTTTTCAATCTTCTCATGCATGATTGTGGCCTCCTATTTAAGCGTGCGCAGGTTGAATGACAGGGACGGCAGCCACTTTGCTAGGTGCTGTTTGCCAAGTTCTATAGAGGTTGTAGGCCATGATGAACATGCCACTTAAAAAGATCATGCCACCCATGAGTCTCAACAGATAAAAAGGCTCAGTCAGTTTCAAGACCTCAATAAATGTATACGTGAGCGTCCCATCATCGTTAAATGTCCGCCACATCAGACCTTGCATTACGCCTGAAATCCACATGGCGACGATGTATAACACTGTGCCGATTGTGGATGTCCAGAAGTGCCACTCAATCAGACGGGTGGAATACATGGCTTGAAGCCCAAGTACTTTGGGGAAGAGCACATAAAGCGCCCCAATAGAAATCATGGCAACCCAGCCCAAGGCGCCTGAATGAACATGGCCAATCGTCCAATCAGTGTAGTGGGATAGCGCGTTGACTGTTTTGATTGACATCATCGGCCCTTCAAATGTCGACATGCCATAAAAAGACAAGGCAACGATCATAAAGCGCAAGATTGGATCTGTTCTCAACTTATGCCAAGCGCCTGATAGGGTCATGATGCCGTTGATCATGCCACCCCAACTTGGCGCCAGAAGAATCAAGGAAAAGACCATCCCGAGACTTTGAACCCAGTCAGGTAAGGCGGTGTAGTGCAAATGGTGAGGGCCTGCCCACATGTAAATCGCAATGAGCGACCAAAAGTGCACAATCGATAGTCGATAAGAGTACACAGGACGGCCTGCTTGTTTCGGCACAAAGTAATACATCATGCCCAGAAAGCCAGCTGTAAGGAAAAATCCAACCGCATTGTGCCCGTACCACCACTGGACCATCGCATCGACGGTGCCGGAGTAGATGGGGTAGGAGTGGGTCAGGCTGGTCGGGATCGCTAGGTTGTTGACAATGTGCAAGACTGCCACGGTCAAAATAAAAGAGCCATAAAACCAGTTGGCCACGTAGATGTGCTTGACTTGTCGTTTGACGATGGTGCCAAAAAAGACAACAGCGTAAGCCACCCAAACCAACGCCACCAGTATGGCCAATGGCCAAATGAGCTCCGCATATTCACGGCCCATGGTAAAGCCCATCGGTAACGTGATGGCCGCACCCACAATCACCGCTTGCCAACCCCAAAAGGTGAATGCCGCGAGTTTGTCTGAGAATAGTCGCGCATGACAAGTCCGCTGAACAGCGTAATAGCTCGTGGCAAACAGCGCACAGCCGCCAAATGCAAAAATCACGGCATTGGTATGTAGAGGACGCAATCTGCCGTAACTGAGCCAAGAGATGTTAAGGCTCATTTCTGGCCAAATCAGTTGAGCAGCAATGAAGACACCCACGAGCATGCCAACAATGCCCCAGACCACTGTCATGACAGCAAATTGTCGGACCACTTTGTCGTTATAAGTTGCAGTTTGATTCATAACTCGCCCCGAAGGATTGGTAAGAATAAGGTTTGTTCCTAGATTATTGATCTACCGCCACTTTTAGTAATTGACTGAGATCAAACTTTCACACCAAATATGGGCAAATTGATTGGCTGGGCGGTATGATTAAACGATGGGTTTTTCACCGATTATCAAGCGCTGGTTACTCGCTGAGCATGTTCGCTGCCGAGAGGAGTTGGGTGGCCGTGTGGCGCATGATGCCGCTGCCAATGCATTGGCCGAAAGACAAAGCGACACGTTCGAAGGTCGACTGATTGACCGGGCTGTCGTGCTAACCCGCGAATCGGGTGTGGATGAGGATCTCCAAAGGCTTAAGGGCATTGTTCAATGGGTCTGGCTGGGGTTGGCTTTCATTGCCATGACCAGCGCCTCAATGGCTGTTGTCATTGCAACCGATCAACAGACATTGGATGCTTTGTCTGTCTTAGTCACTTTGCTCTTGTTGCCCACGCTGACTTTGATACTGTGGCTGTCTTGGATGATGTTTCAGCCAAGTTCTCTCAGAGCAAGCCCCATTCCCAGACTTTTGCTGGGCATTACTCAGCCACTGGCACGGTCAAGGCTCAAAGGCCCCGATGCTGAATGCACCCTGAAAGCTGGCCTCAGTCTTCTAGAGACACCTATGGGGCGTTGGGTACTGGCTTTAGTGATCCATGGATTTTGGCTGGTTTATCTCATCAGTGCCCTGGCCTTCATGACGCTTCAACTGTCAATCCGCCAATATGATGTGGTTTGGGGGACCACCATTTTGTCAGAGCAAAGTGCCTTAGCGCTTCTCCACTTGCTTGCCTGGTTGCCAGAGAAATTGGGTTGGCTGGCTAGCGGGAGTGAGCAGTGGTTACTGGGGGGACGTCTTGGGCTGTCGCCCGAAGCCTTTCGGATGGAGTGGGGACGCTTTTTATTGGTGGTCTTGCTTTGCTATGGCGTCTTACCCCGGCTGCTTGCTTGGACAGTGGCCATGCTTGGATGGCAGATTCAAAGCAGGCGCCTCAGACTCGATCTCACGAAGCCTGGTTATATGCGCCTGAAACATGTTTTGATGTCAGACGCCACAGACCTTCCGGCGACCTTGAAGGGAGATCTGGCGTGGCCAGAAAAACCCCCTCGGCCAGCTAACCATGCAGGCGAGGGCCTAGTGGGTGTCACGATTGAATTGGATGAGGCGCCGGCAGCCACATCTGAGATGTTTGATCACGTCACTATGCTGGGCGCTTCGGATAATCGTCAAGAACGAGCCGCTGTTTTGGCCGCCTTAAAAGCGATGAGGCGACCTGCCAAAGCCATGGTTGTTCAAGTCCAAGTCACAAGAACACCAGACCAAGGCTTGGTCAACCTCATTAATGACTTAGCTGATTGTTCCGGTGGTGCGTTGATTATTGTTTTGATGGGTGATGAGCACTTGGCCAGTTGGGTGGCTTATCCCGAAGACCGATTAAGCGATTGGGCTCGGCTGGCGCGGGCAACGGGGGCTCACCTGACTCTCCCCAGCGATTATCCCAAGATACTTGATCGAGTGCTCGGATGAATACACTCAAGTCTTTGAGCAT